>JAUSJS010000228.1 GCA_030647575.1 Candidatus Limnocylindrales bacterium
CGAACCCGAGCCAGGCGAGGTCCTCCAGGATCGCGGTGTCGTACTCGGGGTGGCTCCGCTCTCGGTCGTGGCCCTCGATCCGCAGGCGGACACGACTCCCGGTCGCCGCAGCCAGGCCCCAGACCCAGATCGCGTTGACAACGTCGCCGAGGTGCAGATACCCGGTCGGCGTCGGTGCGAACCGCGCCAGCCAAGATGACCGGCGCTCGCCGGCCCCGCCCGCCGACCCGGAGTCAGTCGACGTCGTCGGTCCTCGCCTCCGCGCGAGCGCGATCATGCGCCTCGAGCGCCCGGGTCGCGGTCATCAGCCGTCGGTAGAGCGCCAGCAGATCCGCCTGCGGCAGCGGCCCCTGGTTGGCCATGGTCACGCGCAGGAGCACCTCGCGCTCTCGATCGCCGTCGAGGATCGCCCGCCGGCCGCGGGCGGCTTTGGCGATCCCTGCCTCGCGAGCCAGCTCGGCCCGCTCGTTGAGCAACCCGACGATCCGCCGATCCAGCGCGTCGATGCGCTGGCGGAGGCGGCGCAGCTCGACGGTTTCGGGTTCGCGCCTCGTCACGGGGCGCTCCGAAAACGCGCCGCGATCGTCTCGAGCGCCAGCTGGTAGCCGCGCGCGCCTTGCCCGACGATCGACTCGAGGGCGATGTCGTGGAGGAAATTGACTCGCCGGAACGCCTCGCGGCGCGACGGGTCCGACAGATGCACCTCGATGAACGGTCGCTGGACGGCGAGCAGCGCGTCGCGCAAGGCCACGCTCGTGTGAGTCAGCCCGCCCGCGTTGACGATCGCGACGTCGAAGTCGCGCTGGTGGAGCCGGTCGATCAACGCACCCTCGTGATTCGACTGGAAGAACGTGACGTCCAGGCCCAGCTCGCCGGCCCGGGCGCCGATCCCGGCGTGGATCTCGTCGAGCGACTCGCGCCCGTAGATCTCCGGTTCGCGTGTACCGACCAGGTTGAGATTCGGTCCCTGGAGCACGAGGACGGTCGTCATCGTGGGCTCCCGGCGGCCAGCAGCGACGACGCCGCGCGCTCGACGACCTCGACCTCGATATCGTCGCGCACGACGATCCCGTCGGCGGTCGGGAGCACCCAGCGGAGACGACCGCCGGCATGCTTCTTGTCGGTCGCGAGGTGGGCCAGGATGGCCTCGAGCGAGTAGGGGAGCGGCTCGGTCGCCAGTCCCAGCGCGTCGAGCAGCCGACCGATCCGCTCCGCCCGCTCCGGCGGTGTCACGCCGACCTCGACCCCGATCCGGGCGGCCGCGCGCAGCCCGTACGCCACGGCCTCGCCGTGGAGCAGACCGCCGTAGCCGGCTGCCGCCTCCACCGCATGACCGATCGAGTGCCCCAGGTTCAGGGCGATGCGGCCGCCAGTCCCCCCGCGCTCGCGCTCGTCGGCGATGACGACCTCGACCTTGGCCCAGCCGGCCCTCTCGACCAGCTCGGCGACGGCGCCGGATGCGAAGGCGGCCGGATCGCACCGGGCGATCGCCGAGCCCTGTGCCTCCAGCAGTTCGAACAACCGCTCGTCTCCGAGTACCGCCATCTTGACTGCCTCGCCGAGGGCAGCCCGCAACTGGCGTTCGGGGAGCGTCCGAAGGACGGCCACATCGATGACGATCGCCGCCGGCTGATGAAACGCCCCGACCAGGTTCTTGCCCTCCGGCAGGTCCACCCCGGCCTTGCCGCCGATCGCCGCATCGATCTGGCCCACGAGCGTCGTCGGGACCTGGATGAACCGGATGCCGCGCAGGTAGGTGGCCGCCACGAAACCGGCCGTGTCGCCGAGCGCGCCGCCGCCGATTGCGACCAGCGGCTCGGAGCGCTCCACGCGGAGGCCGGCCAGCTCGCTCCCGGCCGACTCCACGACGCTGAGCCGCTTGGACGCCTCGCCTTGCGGAAGCAGCACCCGCTCGACCGCCCAGCCACGCTCACGAAGGCCCGCCGCGGCCCGCTCGCCGACCGCTTCCCAGGCCCCGGGTTCGCTGATCACGATCGCGCGACGGGCGCCGAGCGCCTCGAGCTCCGCAGCTAGCGCCTCGACGAGAATCCCGTCACCCAGCACGATCCGCCCGATCGAAGTCGTGGCCCGGAGCAGGGTCGTGCCGCCCGCCGCGGCCGTCATCGCCTTCGGCAGGCGCTCCTCGATTGCGTCGACCACGCCATGGACCTCGGCGACACCCGACTGGTGGATGTGGGCTGCGGCATAGAACCGTTCGCGCCGGTTGGCCAGGTCGCGGATCGTGCCAATCGGGTCGCGGCCGCTGACCAGCGGGCGGACATGAGGCGAGCGACGGAGGCGCTGGGCGAGGACCTCGGGGCGGCCGCCCAGCCAGACCGTCGTCCGGCCTCGATAGAGCGCCCAGCGATTGCGCGGATCGACGATCGCCCCGCCGCCCGTGGCGATCACCCGGCGAACGTCGGGTTCGCGGTCGGCCGGTCCGAGGTCGGCGATCGCGGAGCGTTCGAGCGCCCGAAAGGCGACCTCGCCGTCGTCGGCGAAGATCTCGGGAATGGATCGGCCGCTGGCCGACTCGATCCGCTCGTCGAGGTCGATGAACGTGGCCGCGTGCCGGTGGGCCAGGCGCTTGCCGATGACGCTCTTGCCGCTCCCCGGCAGGCCGACCAGCACGACGTCCACGGTCGCCTCAGTCGTCCCCGCCGGACCCGGCCTCGTCCGTGCCGGTCAGGCCGTGGGCCGGGGCCGGCGCCGCGGCCCCAGCGTTCGCGGGCGTCGACAGACTCGCGTCCCGCCGCCGCCCACCCGCGACCGGCGCCTCGGGCGCCGCGGCGATCCGGGCCCGATATCGCTCCAGGCCGGCACGCACATCGTCCACCGTGTCGCCGCCGAACTTCTCGAGCACGAACGAGGCGAGGGTCAGCATCACCATCGCCTCGGCGACCACGCCCGCCGCCGGCACGACACTGATGTCGCTCCGCTCGTAGTGCGCCTTGTCGACCGCCTCGCCGGTCACCAGGTCGGCCGACGGCAGCGGCCGGGCCAGCGTGGAGATCGGCTTCACGGCCCCACGCACGACGAGCGGCTCGCCGTTGGTCACGCCGCCGGTCAGGCCACCCGCGTTGTTCGAGCGGTGGACCCAGCGGCCCTCCTCGGTTCGCCCCTCGATGACGTCATGGACGCCCGACCCGAACCGCCGGGTCTGCTCGAAGCCGAGCCCGAACTCCACGCCCTTGACGATGTTGATGCTCATCACCGCGGCCGCCAGGGCCGCGTCCAGCCGGCGATCCCAGTGGACGTACGACCCGAGACCGATCGGCAGGCCGTGGACCACGACCTCGAAGACCCCGCCCACAGTGTCCCCGGCCGACCGAGCCTCGTCGATCCGGGCGATCATCCGCTCCTCCGCAGCGGGATCCGGGCAGCGCAACGGAGAGGCGTCGGCCTCATCGCGGGAGCGGGTGCATAACGCCGGATCGACGCTGACGCCGCCCACCTCGGCGGTGAACGACCAGGTCTCGATGCCGAATTCGCGCAGGAACGCGCGGGCCACGCCCCCGGCAGCCACGCGCGCCGCGGTCTCGCGCGCCGAGGCCCGCTCCAGCACGTTGCGCACGTCGTTGAAGCCGTACTTGAGGGCACCTGCGAGGTCCGCGTGGCCGGGCCGGACGCGGGTGATCGGCGTAGCCTTCTTGTTCCCCTCCGAGGCCGCCGTGAAGAGGGCGCCGGCTGCCTCTTCGTCGAGCGGCTCGACGGCCATCACCTGGGTCCAGTTCTCCCAGTCGCGGTTGCGCACGAGCAGCAGGATCGGCGAGCCAAGGGTCAGTCCGTGGCGGACCCCGCCCAGGATCTCGGCCCGGTCCTGTTCGATCGTCTGGCGCGCGCCGCGGCCATAGCCGCGCTGACGGCGGGCGAGGTCCACGGCGACGTCGTCGGCCGTTACCGTCAGTCCGGCCGGGACGCCCTCGATGGTGACCCCCAGGGACGGTCCGTGGGATTCACCCGCCGTCAGGAATCGGAAGGCGCCCATGGGGTGCGCGTCGTCCGCCGGTCCGTCGCGCGGCCGTCAGTCGGCCGCGTCGGCCGCGGCGGCCTCGCCGGCAGCGTCAGGGGCACCGTCGCCGGCCGGCTCGCCCTCTGCGGAGCGCAGGCCGCTGGCGCGCGCCTCTGCGAGGCGTTCCTGCATTAGCTCGAGTGGTGCCGGCTGGCCGGTCCAGAGGGTGAAGGCGGCCGCGCCCTGGTGGAGCAGCATCAGCTCGCCGTCGGCCACCGTGCAACCGGCGGCCGCCGCGTCGCGCAGGAGCCTGGTCCGAGCGTAGATGAGATCCAGGACCAGCAGTTCGGGGTTTAGCGCCTCGGCCGGGATCGGGCTCTCGTCGCTGGTCAGCCCGATCGAGGTCGCATTCACCAGGACCCGCGCCTTGGCCAGCTCGGCCTCGATGATCGACGCGTGCCAGGGCATCGCCCGCAGCTCCATGTGGGCCGCGCTGCGCCCGAAGTGCTTGACCAGGCTCTCGGCTCGATGGAGATGCCGGTTGAACACGATGATCCGCTGGAAGCCATCGGTGATCAGGCCGTAGACCACCGCTCGGGCGCCGCCACCGGCACCGAGCACGACCCCCTGGCGCGGCATCTTCTGCTTGCCAACCAGACGATCGAGCGCGACCTTGAAGCCGGGCACGTCCGTGTTGTGGCCGATCAACCGCTTGCCCTCGCGGGTGATCGTATTGACCGCGCCGGTCGCGTGGGCCTCCTCGGTCAGGCGGTCCACCATCGGCACGACCCGTTCCTTGTGCGGGATCGTGACGTTGGCGCCGAGAAAGGCGTCGGTCCGCAGCTCGGCAACGGCATCGGCCAGCTCGATCGGGGCGCGGTCCCATGTCTCGTAGACCGCGTCGATGCCGAGCGAATCGAAGGCCGCCTGGTGCATCGCGCCGGACAGCGAGTGGGCCACGGGGTGGCCGATCAGGACGACGCGCTTGGTCATGCTCGTACCCTTTCGAGGTCGTCGAAGAAGCCGGGATAGGAGATCGCGGCCGAACCCGGCCGCTCGATCGTCGTGTCGCCCGAGGCGACGAGGCCGGCGACCGCGAAGGTCATCGCCAGGCGGTGATCGTCGAGGCTGTCGGTGGCCGCGCCGCGCAGGGCGGTGCCGCCTTCGATGTGGAGGTCGTTGCCGTCGATCTCGATCCGGGCCCCCATCGCCCGCAGGCCCGTCGCGACTCCACTGATCCGGTCGGACTCCTTGTGGCGCAGCTCGCCGGCGCCGCGGATGACGGTCGTCCCGCGGGCAGCCGTGGCGGCGAGACAGAGGACCGGGATCTCGTCGATCGCAGCGGCCACGTCGGCCGGGCCAAGATCTGTCGCCCGAAGCTCCGATGAACGGACGACCAGGTCGGCGATCGGCTCGCCGACCCCGTCGTCCGGTCCGTCACGGTGGGGACGCACCTCGATCTCGGCGCCCATCGAACGCAGGATGTCGATGACCGCCCGGCGGGTCGGATTGATCCCGACGTCGTGCAGGACCAGCTCGGCGTCCGGGTGGATGGCGCCCGCCACCAGCCAGAAGGCAGCCGCCGAGACGTCGCCCGGGACTCGCTCATGGACCGTGTGCACCGACACCCCTCCTTGCACCGTCCAGGCGACTCGCCCGTCGGGCGCATCCTCACGCTCGACCGGCACGCCTCGCGCCCTGAGCATGCGTTCCGTGTGGTCGCGCGTGGCGACCGCTTCCCGAACCGTCGTCCGACCGTCGGCTCGCAGCCCGGCCAGCAGGATCGCCGACTTCACCTGCGCGCTCGGCACCGAAGTTGCGATGTCGATCGACCGGAGCGGCGTATGGCCGACCACGGTCAGGGGAGGGAGGGAGTCGTTCCGTCGGGCATGGAGCAGCGCGCCCATCGAGCGCAGTGGCTCGATGATACGGGCGACCGGACGGCGGCGCAATGACGCGTCGCCATCGAGGACGCAGGTCATCGGCAGGCCGGCGAGGATGCCGCAGATCAGCCGCAGGCTCGTCCCGGAGTTGCCGCAATCGAGGATCCGGTCGGGCTCGGTCAGGCCATCCGCGCCTGGCGATACGATCCGGTAGGTGACGCTGCGGCCGTCGTCGACGACCCGTTCGACCGTGGCGCCGAGGGCCTCCACGATCCGGGCCGTCGAGCGGACATCGGCGCCGTCGCTCGCGTCCTCGATCCGGCTCTCGCCCACGGCCAGGGCGGCGAGCATCAGCGCGCGGTGACTGATCGACTTGTCGCCGGGCAGGCGCAGCTCCCCACGCAGACGAGCGCTCCCGTGGACGCGGGCGAGCTCACGCACGGGGGTCGAGGCGGACATCGGCGAGGGACTCAATGTCGCGCCAGTCCGCCGTTGCCACCGATGCCCAACGCGGCGGCGGACAGCATCGGGTCGCCGTGCAGCGAGCGGACGTGCTCGTGGACCGGGACGAGCGCGTCCATCATGTCGCGGAACTGGTCCAGGGTCAGCTGCTGCTCGGCGTCGGAGAGCGCCTCGTCCGGTCGCGGGTGGACCTCGACCATGACCCCGTCCGCCCCGACCGCCACGGCACCCATCGCCAGGGGCTTGACCAGCCAGCGCTTCCCCGTGGCATGGGACGGATCCACGATCACCGGCAGGTGGGTCAGATGGTGGGCCAGCGGCACGGCAGCGAGATCCAACGTGTTGCGCGTGTAGGTCTCGAACGTGCGGATGCCGCGCTCACACAGGATGACGTTTGGATTCCCGGAGCTTACGATGTATTCCGCCGCCATCAGCCACTCCTCGACCGTGGCGCCATAACCGCGTTTGAGCATGACCGGCCGGGCGACCCGCCCCACGTCGCGCAGCAGCGAGTAGTTCTGCATGTTCCGGGTGCCGATCTGGAGGATGTCGGCATACTCGGCGACGACGTCGACCTGGCTCGGCTCCATCACCTCGGTGATGACCGGCAGGCCCGTCCGCTCGCGGGCCTCGGCCAGGTAGCGCAGGGCCTGGACACCGAGTCCCTGGAAGCTATAGGGGCTCGTCCGCGGTTTGAACGCCCCGCCGCGCAGGATCGTGGCGCCGGCGGCCTTGACCGCATCGGCGGTTTCGAACAGCTGCTCGCGACTTTCGACCGAACACGGGCCGGCCATCACCGTCAGCGAGCCGTCGCCGATGACCGCGTCCAGCACATGGATCACCGTGTTTTCGGGGTGGAACTCGCGCGAGGTCAGCTTGAACGGGCGGTTGATCGGGGTCACGTCTTCGACGCCGGGCAGCGCGGCAAGGCGCTCCCGGAGCACCGACCGGCGGCCGCCCATCTCCCCGACGACGGCGATTACCGTGTGCTCGTTCGCGACATGGTCGAACGGCGTCATCCCCTCGGCCAGGATCTGGCTCTTGACCCCCAGGATCTCGGCCTCGCTGGCGCCGACGGCCATCACGACGAACATCTGCTCGTGTCTCCCTCAGTCGGTTGCAGTGGTCGCTCGGCCAAACAAAAAGGCAGAGGTCTGACCTCTGCCTCGCTTGCCCGACACGACGCGTGCCCCCGGTCTAGCGACCGGGAACGATCATGCCGGGCATCGAAAGTAGAAGAATCGGTTCATGTGCGTGGTGTGGACGGTAGCCACTGGCACGCTCAATGTCAACGCGAAGGGTCGTCGCCCCATGCCGCGAGGACCACGGTGGCCTGAGCTGCCGTGATCCGAGCGGCGGGGCCGAACTGTTGCCCCGGGCGCAAGAACACCCCCTCCTGTTGCTGCCGGTGCAACTAACGTCGTTCGAGGCAGGGCAACAACCAGACAACAGCGATGTCTGTTGCCCCTAGGGCAACGTTGACGCTGGGGTGGGTGATTCCTTGCACCCGCGGGAAGGAATCGTTCGAATCTGGCCGTCCGGGCGTTCGCCGCGCGACGTTGGTTGCACCCCGTGCAAAACCGGACTCGACGGCATGACTAGCCAGGCCGCGCCGCGCGGGCCCGTTCCAGAATCGCCTCGACGATGTCGCTCTTGGCGTCGGCATAGTGCTGGACGTAGCTCCACTCACGGGCGGCCAGCTCGCGCTTCGCTCGCTCGTAGAGCAGGCGCTCGTCGGGGTCCGCCCGCAACCGATTCCGGAACGCCAGCATGCGCTCGATCTCCGGCGAGCCGTCGGTGAAGACGTGCAGGTTGATGGTTGTGTCCGGTCCCTTGAAGAGCCGATGCTCGTGCCAATCTGGCTCGCGGATGCGCAGGACATAGCCGGCCGTTTCCATCGGCGGGACGTAGGCCGCTTCGTCGGCCGAATCCGGGACCGCGAGGACGATGTCGATGACCGGCTTCGCCGCGAGCCCGGGCACCGACGTCGAGCCGACATGCTCCAGGAGCCGAACGCGATCGACCAGGATCGAGCAAATGCGCGCCGCCTCGCGGTGGAATAGCGCCGGCCACGCGGGATCGTACTCAGCGAGGTCGATCGGCCCGCCAAGCACGATTGGCTCGCCGATGGTGACCGCCCGCAGCTCCGCTTCCGTCGTCGGAGCTCGCGTCGCCGGTGGCTCCTCTTCTGGCATGGATCGCTCCTTTCGCGCCGCGGCGCGCCAGCCTGACCGATGATGGGAGGAGGCCGGCCGACCCCGTGATAGCATTTCGCCCGCTGTCGCGACGGAGAGGTCGCATAGAGGTCTAGTGCAGCGGTTTGCTAAACCGCCAAGTGGGGTAACCTGCTTCGAGGGTTCGAATCCCTCCCTCTCCGCCAGCCCTCACACAGCATCGCGTGCGCCCGTAGCTCAGTGGATAGAGCGTCAGGTTGCGGACCTGAAGGTCGTGGGTTCGAGTCCCGCCGGGCGCGCCAACAATCGGAACGCCCGAAGTCAGCTGCCGGGCATCGCGGTCGGGTGCTTACCGCACGCGAATGGAGACGGGAGCGCTCGTGCCCGACGCGCCGCGGGAATCGGTCACCTTCAAGGTCACCTTGTAGCGACCGCTGCTCGTGTAGGTGTGGGTGGCGGCGATGCTCCCCGGGCTGGAGACGGTCCCGCTCGTGGCGCCGTTGCCCCAGTCGAAGGTGTAGGTCCACGGCCCCGCGTCCGGGTCGGTGAAGCTGCCGAGGACGCTTACGCTGCCGCCGCGACTGATCGTCGTGGCGGAGGTGGCGGCCAGGTTCACGGTGGGCGCGGTGTTGGCGGACGGGGCGCCGACCGTCCACAGCAGGGCGTGCACCGGCCCGCCGTCCACGAGGTTCCCCTCGCCGACGATCTGTCCGTTGTCGTTGATCCCGTAGGCCCGGGAGAACGTGCCCCCCGGCCAGCGGCCGAGGTCGATCGCCGTGCCGCCCCGCCAGAGGATGGGAGTGTCCAGGTGGACGCCCGACGGCGACTGCCCGTACCCGACGACGTCGCCGTTATTGTTGAGGTCGGTCACGAAGTTGAACGTCGTGCCGCCCGAGAGGGCAGGCAGTGTTTCGATCACGCCGTTCCGCCAGACGACCGCGATGCCGCCGTTGCTGGAACCGGCGATCAGCCCGCTGTTGTTGATGTCGCGCGCGGTCGAGGCCCCGGACTGCCCGGCCAGCGAGCCAAGGTCGGTGAACGAGCTGTTGCGCCACAGGAACCCGCGCGTCTGCCCCATGCTGACGCTGTTGGCCACGCCGACGATATCGCCGAGGTCGTTGATGCCCCACGCCTCGCTGAAGTCACCGGAACCCATGAAGCCAAGGTCGCGGCTCAAGGCCGTCCCCTGCCAGAGAACCGCATGGCGCCTGAGAGACGCGTCGCGGCTGCCCCCGACGCTGAAGCCCGACGCGTTGATGTCGTGGGCGGCGACGCGATCCACGAGGCCCCCGGGAATGGGCGGCAGGGCGAAGACCTGTCCACTGACGTCCCAGAGGACCCCGGAGGTGGCGCCCCTGCCCAGGTTCGTGTGGCCGACGACCTGCCGGGAGTCGTTGATCGCCTCGGGCGACCCGCTCGACCAGTTGGGAGCCGTGGTGATCGTGCCGCCGGTCCAGATGGCCTGCTTCGTCGCGCCGGACGCATCGTACGCCGTGCCGGTGACCTGGCCCAGGTTGTTGATCGCGCGAGCCGAAGCGTAGTACCCGCCGGGCAGGAGGCCGAGGTCGCTGACCTGGATCGCCCCGGCGGCCACCGGGGCCTCCACGTGACCAAGACCAGCTGCCCACGCCACGGTCAGGACGATACCGAGGAGGCCCCGCCTGCCGACCCGGACGAGTCGGAAGCGGGCCGGACGTGGATCGTGACGCTGGGCCCGACCCGGACCTTCATGCATCGCCGTGCTCCTTCGGAGGCGTGGATAAAGACCCGCTCAGGCCACCGGGCGCGGCGGTCATACAATCGAGCAGCATTTCCTCGCCGGACAGGGTCCAGCCAGTGCCAAATGGCCCCTTCTTGGGCGTTGGCTGTGCCGCGTGCCGCGCGCGGCACAGACCACTCCATGCCGTACCGAAACCGCGCTGCCGGGTCCGGTACCATCCGACGCACCTCACGCTCCATGACGGTGGACAATCGATGAGTCAGGATCAATCGGGAACGCCCGTCGCCTTCCTTGGCCTCGGCACGATGGGCGCCGCGATGGCCGCCAACCTGGCTCGCGCCGGCTTCCACGTCACCGCCTGGAACCGCACCCCCGGCCGCGCGCCCGAGCTGGGGGAGCTCGGCGTCGAAACCGCCGCAAACCCCGCCGCAGCCGCCGCCCAGGCCGACATCGTCGTCATATGCGTCTCCGACACGCCCGACGTCGAGTCGATCCTGTTCGGCCAGGACGGCGTGGTCGGTGGCGCTCGCGCCGGCACCCTCATCATCGATTGTTCGACGATCGCCCCGTCAGGGAGCTGGGACTTCGCCGCGAGGCTCAAGGAGCACGGCCTCTCGATGGTCGATGCGCCGGTCTCCGGCGGCAGCGAAGGCGCCCGAAACGGGACGCTCACGATCTTCGTCGGCGGCGAAGAGGACGACGTCGAGCGAGCCCGGCCGATCCTGCAGGCCCTCGGCAAGACAATCACCCACGTCGGCCCGATCGGCGCCGGCCAGGCGGTCAAGGCGGTCAACCAGGTCATCCTCGCCGGCACCTACCTCGGCGTCGCGGAGGGGATCGTCCTGGCCATCAAGGCCGGCCTGGATGTCGAACAGGTCGTGGGGGCGCTCGGCGGCGGGGCGGCCCAGAGTTGGGTCCTCGCCAACCGCAGCGGCCGAATGCTCGACAACGACTACCCGCTCGGCTTCAAGGTGTCGCTCCACCGCAAGGATCTCGGGATCGCGCTGGAGCTCGCCAACCAGCTCGGCGCCGCCCTCCCGGTCAGCGCCCTCGCCGCGCAGCTCGAGTCCGGCCTGATCGCCGGAGGCCACGGCGACGACGACATGTCCGCGCTCGCCCGGGCCATCCGAGGGCTCTCCGGCCTGGACGACTGAGGGCTTGCAGCCGTCAGCCTTCTCGAAGCGAGGGTCTTTTTGTTGGCATCCGGATCGACGGTCGTTCTTCCCGGAAGTACAAAACCGACTGATCACGGGTTGCCGGAGCGGGTGGGAGGCTGAATGTCGTCGACCAGCTCGAAATCGACGTCGAGCCACCGGCGATTCGAACGCTCGGTGCGCCAGATCGACCGCCGGCTCGGACGGTCTCAAGGAATCGGCTCGTTGAGCCTCGGTCGACTGAGCTCTCGGCACCGCCTCGCACGATTTGTCCTTCCCTGAAGGACGACGTGCGATAACGGCAGGAACGTCCGGCTGAACCCGTCGCCCGGGACGGGGCCAAGGCCCTCTCAGCGCCTGATCGGCGCGGTCTCAGTCCAGGCCAACCAACAGCATCGGGTCGCCCAGCTTGCCGTCGTAGCGTGGCCGGAAACGGGCCACGTTGTACATCGCCGGCACGTCCACCTTGCGGGGCCCCAGTGCCGGATCGGGCAATGCCGTGTGGGCGTACTTCCCGTCCTGGATCGCGACCATCCGGCCGGTGATCCCGCCGTCCACGAGGTCCATCGCCACATTGGCGAAGGTCGTCGCGACCATCGAATCGATCGAATCCGGCTCGCCGCTTCGAAGGTCGTAGGTCAGCTCGGAGGCCAGCGTCTCGATCCCGGTCCGCTCGCGCAGCTCGGTCGCGAGGGCCTCGCCGACGTTCGCCTTGTGGCGGTGCCCGTAGGCGTCCGCGATGCCAATGTCGCTCATCTGGGCGCCCTGCCAGATGGCCCCCTCGGCCGTGATCACGAAGGCATAGCGACTCGGGTTCGCCCGATGGTCCGTGGCGAGCAGCTTGGAAAGCGCATCCAGGTCGTAGGGCGCCTCCGGGATGACGCAGCGGGCGGACGTCACGTACGCGGTGTAAAGCGCCGAAAACCCGGCGTCGCGTCCGAAGATCCGGAAGACCCCGATCCGCTCGTGGCTACCGAGCGTCGTCCGCTGGCGGTTGATCGCCTCCTTGGCCCGGGTGATGGCCGTCGAGAAGCCGATGCAGTACTCGGTGCCCTGGACGTCGTTGTCCATCGTCTTGGGGATCGCCACCAATGGGACCCCGGCGTTCACCAGAACCTGCGAGTAGGACAGCGTGTCGTCGCCGCCGATCGTCACCAGCAGGTTGACGCCGAGGGCTGTCAGGTTGTCGAGCACCCGCGGCGTCAGATCGAACACCCCCTCGCCGACGGCGTATGCCGCGCGCGACGCGTCATCCATCCACGGCGGCAGGCCAGCAGCGCGCATCTGGCGGGGATTGGTGCGCGAGGTATGGAGGATCGTCCCGCCGGTTCGCTCGATGGTCCGGGTGTTGGTCCGGTCGAGCAGTCGAAGGTAATCGGGGTCGGGCTCCGGGCCGGGGCGAACGTGGGTGAGCCCCTCCCAGCCGCGGCGGATCCCGAGGACCTCATAGCCCGCCTCCGTCGCCCGATACACGACGCTCTTGATGACGGCGTTGAGACCCGGCACGTCGCCGCCACCGGTCAGGATCGCAATGCGCTTCTTGGTAGTCATGGCGCGCGCCATGCTACCCCGCCGCCAGGCTCTCGTTGGGGTTTCGGTTGGGGGATCGGTCCGGCCCGTCTGCTAGCATCTCCACATGAACTACGAGCTGTTCATGGGGGAGGCGCTCGAAGAAGCCAAGCTCGCCCTCTCGCGCGGTGAGCGACCCGTCGCCGCGGTGGCCGTCGTGGACGAGGCCATGGTCGTCCGGGCCCACGACCGGGTGCAGGAGACGAACGATCCGACGGCCCATGCGGTCGTCGTGGCCATTCGCGAGACCGCCCGCAAGCTCGGATCCGTCCGGCTCGCCGATGCCACGATCTTCTCGACCCAGGAACCGTGCCCGATGTGCGTCGGTGCGCTCTTGGCCAGCGACATCGATGCCCTCGTCTACGCCGCCGCCAACGACCGCTACGGCGCCGCTGGATCGGTCATCCAGCTCGCCCAGCACCCCGGGCTGCCGCGCCGGATCAAGATCGTCAGCGGCATCCGCCGCGACGAGGCAGAGCGCCTGTTCGCCCCAGTCCTCGCACGCTGAAGGGCGACGCGTTCGAGCCCCCAGGCGGGCTGACCGGCTTCGTTTGGTATCCTCTCCCGCGGAGAGGTGTCCGAGTGGTTGTTGGTGCCGCTCTCGAAAAGCGGTG
Source organism: Candidatus Limnocylindrales bacterium (assembly GCA_030647575.1). GTDB lineage: Bacteria > Chloroflexota > Limnocylindria > Limnocylindrales > CSP1-4 > SPCO01. Next base: position 13,529 of record JAUSJS010000228.1, read on the forward strand.
TGCGAAAGCACCGCGGGTTCGAATCCCGCCCTCTCCGCCACCCCTCGATCATCACCGAGCCGGTTGGGTCACGGTCGGCCGGTTCCACTCGCTCGGGGGAGAGGTCGCCTAGTGGACTATGGCGCCGCACTGGAAATGCGGTTCGGGGCAACCCGTCGCGGGTTCGA
>JAUSJS010000272.1 GCA_030647575.1 Candidatus Limnocylindrales bacterium
ATGTCGACCTGTGGCAACCGGGCCAAGGCCGCCCGGCATCGCGCTCGTGCCCGGGGCGAGGCCAAGAGCGACGACGCCGCCTCGGACGCGCCCGCCAACTGAGCCGGTCCCGGCGGATGCGGCCAGGCCGCTCGCCCGTCCACGCTTCTGTCAGGCGCACGCGTGCCATATCCGAGCGTGGACGCGGCCCGAATACGGCACGATCTGTCGTTTGAGCGACGCACCACGAGGGGTTTGTCGCGAACGCGCGCCTGACAGAGACACATTCGGGTGCAGGCGCCGCCGACGGCTGCCGACGGAACCGAGCCTTCGGCCTAGCCGCGCTCGAGGAGCGGTCGGACCTCCGTCGCCAGGCGAGTCATCGACTCCTCGTCGTGCGGGGCGGGGAATCCGGCGATCAGGTGTCGATAGCCGATCTCGACGAATGGCGCCAGCGCTTCAGCGACATCTTCCGGGGTGCCGATCGGCTGATGGGTCCACGGCCGGGCCCGGCCGTTGCGCTCGAAGATCCTCTTCTCGAGGCGCTCCACCTCGGCCCGTGAATCGCGGATGATCACCGTACCGATGCCGACGGTCCGCTCGATCTCGGCGGGATCGCGTCCCACGCTCTCGCAATGCTGGAGGAGGACAGCTTCTTTGCGTTTCACGTTGTCCAGCCCACCACCGACGTTGTTCGCATCGCCGTAACGGGCCACCAGCTTGAGCGTGACCTGCTCTCCGCCACCGCCGATCAGCAGCGGGAGCCGCGCCTGGATCGGGAGCGGATCGTTGCGCACGGCTGTCGCCGCATAGCGTGGTCCGGCGGCGGTCGGACGTTCCCCGTGGAGCATGCCGCGCATGATCGGCAGGGCTTCGCTCAGCCAGCGGAGTCGCTCGGGGAAGCCGCTTCCGAACGGGATCCCGTAGGCCTCATGCTCGGTTTCGAACCAGGCGCCGCCGATGCCCAGGATGGCCCGTCCGCCGGAGATGTGATCGAGGGTGGTCGCCATCTTGGCGGTCAGCGCGGGCTCGCGGAAGGTGTTCGCCCCGACCATCAGGCCGATCCGGATCTGCTGCGTCGCCTGGGCCCAGGCTGCGAGGGTCAACCAGCCTTCGAGGATTGGACCCTCGGCGCTCCCCACGATGGGATAGAGGTGATCCCATGTCCAGAGCGTGTCGAAGCCCAGGCGGTCGGCTCGCTTTCCGGCCTCGAGGAGATCCGGCCAACTGGTGTACTGGTTCCAGCAGAGCGCGCCAAGCTTGACATCGGGCACAAGGGACCTCCTGAGATGGCGCTAGTCGCCGAGCCGTCTGCGCTGGGCGATCTGCGCGGCGACCGTCGATCGAAGCCACGCCGAGCCGGCGTCCTCGAACGCGACGGCATCCTCGGAGCGCTCGGTCACCGGACGACCAGGTTGACCAGCCTGCCGCCGCCGGCCACCACCACCCGATCCGGCGTACGCCCGTCAAGAATTGCCACGATGCGTTCCCGGGCCAGGACCGCGGACTCGATCTCGGCGGTCGTGGCGTTGGCCGGGACGACGACCCGGTCGCGCAGCTTCCCGTTGACCTGAACCGGGATCTCCCGGGTCGACTCGACGACAGCCGCCGGATCGACCTCCGGCCAGGCCTGTGCATGAATCGAGATCCACGGCCCGCCGGCGGCGGCCAGGCGGCGGCCCCACAGCTCCTCGGTGATGTGTGGCGCGGCGGGGGCCAGCATCAGCAGGAGCAGGCGGATCGCCTCGTCCCATTCGGTGCTCCCGGCGACCTCCGTGCCGCGGTAGCGGAACAGCGTGTTGGCCAGCTCCATCAGCTTGGCGATCATCGTGTTGAAGCGGAACGTCTCGTAATCGGCCGAGACGTCGCGCAGGGTCCGGTGGGCGGCAGAGCGCGTCGCCGCGCGTGCGTCGGCCGCGGACTCGCCGGCCGGCAGCGCCCCGGCATCCGGGTCGCCGGGTTCGCGCCCATGGGGGTCCAGGACCAGGGTCCAGACGCGGTTCAGGAAGCGATGGACGCCACCGATCCCGGTCGGGCTCCACGGCCCACCCTGGTCCCACGGGCCCATGAACATCAGGAAGAGGCGGACGGTGTCGGCACCGTAACGGCGCACCAGCTCGTCAGGATCCTGGACGTTGCCGCGCGACTTGCTCATGCGCTCGCCGTCCGCGCCCAGGATCTGGCCCTGATTGAACAGCCGCTTGAACGGTTCCCGATGGCGGATCAGCCCGCAGTCGGCCATCGCCTTGGTGAAGAAGCGGCTGTAGAGCAGGTGCATGACGGCGTGCTCGGCGCCGCCGGTGTACTGGTCGACCGGCGTCCAGCGGTCGGTCATGGCCCGGTCGACCGGCCCGCCCGTGTGGTCCGGTGACAGGTAGCGATACCAGTACCAGGACGAGTCGAAGAACGTGTCCATCGTGTCCGTCTCGCGCCGAGCGGGCAAGCTGCAGCGCGGGCAGTCGACCCGCAGGAACGCCTCGTCGTGGTTCAGCGGGTTGTCGCCGCTGCCCGCGTAGTCGACTGTCTCTGGCAGGCGCACCGGCAGCTGGTCGTCCGGGACCGGCACGATGCCGTCGCGCTCGCAGTAGATGACCGGGATTGGAGTCCCCCAATAGCGCTGGCGGCTGATCAGCCAGTCGCGCAGCCGGTAGGTGATCTTGGGTTCGGCGCGACCCTGCTCAGCCAGCCAGGCGACGATCGCCTTGCCGCCCTCGTCGGCGAGCCTGCCGTCGAAGCGGTCGCTGTTGACCAGGCGTTCGTCGGCGGCGTGGGCGACGTAGGCGTCCTCCATCGGCGCGTCGGCCTCGGTGCCTGGCGCGGCCACGACCCGGCGGATCTCCAGCCCGAAGTTCTTGGCGAACTCGAAGTCGCGCTCGTCGTGGGCGGGGACGGCCATGATCGCGCCCGTGCCATAGCCGGCCAGCACGTAATCCGCGATGAAGATCGGGATGCGCTCTCCGTTGACCGGGTTGATCGCCTGGGAGCCGAGGGCGACGCCGGTCTTGGCGCGGTCGGTCGAGAGGCGCTCGATCTCCGTCTGGCGGCGGGCCTGCTCGACGTATGCCTGGACGTCGGCCCGGCGGTCCGGATGGGCCAGCCGGGCGACCAGCGGGTGCTCCGGGGCCAGCACCATGAACGTCGCCCCGAACAGCGTGTCCGGCCGCGTCGTGAACACGCGGATGCGGTCGCCACCGGGCTGATGGTCGTCGGGCGCCACCTCGAAGTTGATCTCCGCACCTTCCGAACGCCCGATCCAGTTGGTCTGCATGACCTTGACCGGCTCCGGCCAGTCGATCCCCGAAAAGTCGAGCAGCTCGTCGGCGTAGCGGGTCGTGCGCAGGAACCACTGCTCCAGGTCCCGCTTCTCGACCGGGGCACCACAGCGCCAGCAGTGCCGGTCCGTCCCCTCGACCTGCTCGCGCGCCAGGGTGCCATCGTTGGGGCACCAGTCCACGGCGGACATCGCCCGGTAGGCCAGGCCCGCCTCCAGGAAGCGCAGGAACAGCCACTGGTTCCACTGGTAATAGGACGGGTCCGCGGTGACGACCTCGGCGTCCCAGGAGAACGTGGCGCCCATCGAGCGCAGCTGACGGCGCATGTTCTCGATGTTCGACATCGTCCAGGTGAACGGGTGGCCGCCGTTCTTGATCGCGGCGTTCTCGGCGGGTAGGCCGAAGGCATCGAAGCCGATCGGGAAGAAGACGTTGTCGCCGTGCATGCGATGGAAGCGCGCCAGCGCGTCGCTCGGGGTCTTGATGTACCAGTGGCCGATGTGCAGGTCGCCCGAGGGATACGGGTACATCGTCAACAGGTAGTACTTGGGCCGCGAATCGTCCGAGAGATTCGTGTCAAAGAGACCGAGCTCGGCCCAGCGCGCCTGCCAGCGCGGCTCGATCGTGGTCGGGTCGTAGCGCTCGATCCGGGTTCGACTGTCGGCGGTCTCGGTCACGTTCATCCTCGGAGACGGAGCACCCCCCGCCGCGCCGGCGAGGGGTGAGGGTTTCGCGGTCTCGTCGCGGGTGGTGGAGCTACGGGGACTCGAACCCCGGACCCCCTGCATGCCATGCAGGTGCTCTTCCAGCTGAGCTATAGCCCCACGGAAGGCGGAGTGTAGCAGAGGCTCGGTTTGAGTCCGGCCGTGCCGATCGCCCGGAATCCGCCAGGGTCAAGCGCTTAGGGACTTGTCGTCACCCGCACGGGGCCGGCGGCCGCCGGCCCGAGGCGGGGGCGGCGTCTCCCGGCCGGTCGGCGGGGCCGGCAGGGCGGCAAGGTCGGCCAGGACGTTGATTTCGGCATCGAGTCGCTTGACCCACGTCGCGATCGGGGTCGGCGTGTCGGCGCCTGGGGGTATGGCACCGCGCCGACCACGCTGCTTCGCCGTCGATGCCATCGCCTCGAGGAGGGGGTCGTCCAGGTTTCCCGCCCACGGCATCGGGTCTGGTGATGATGCCGGGTCGTCCCGGGTGATCGGCTCGGCGTTCTGCTCGTCCGTGCGGCGACGGAACACAGCGAAAGCGACCGCGCCGGCGCCGAGCAATCCGAGAACGACCATCGCGATTAGCAATCCACTGTCAGACCCGTTGGTCGTTCGAGTCGAGCCCGCGCCGGCAATGACCGGCGGCGTGCTGGACGAGGCGCTTCGATTGGCCACGCCGGCGTCGTCCCCAGACCTCGTGGGAGCGGGTGAGGACGACGGTCCGGGCGTCGCCGCGCTCGTCGAGGCGGGCTTCGGCTTTGGCGCTCGAGTCGGATTCGCGGTTGGTCGCTGGGTCGGCTTGGGAGTCGATCGCGTCGTCGGCTTTGGCGTCGGCGTGGGTTCTGGCGTTGGTTGTGGTGTCGGTACCGGCGTCGGTTCCGGCGTGGGTGGTGGCGTGGGTAGTGGCGTCGGCGCGAGTGTCGGCGCCGGTGTCGGCGGGGGCGTCGGCGGGGGCGTGGGCTTCTTGCCCTGGCCGGGTGGCGTCCCGTTGGGATTCGCAGCGTAGGCCGGCGATATACCGGTGAGCAGGCTCGAAGGCGGGATCGGGAGGTTGGCCGTCGCGATGAGCCCGAGCGACAAAAGGACGCCCGCGGCGACCTGCAAGCGGACCCGGCGTCTCATCCGCCGGTGCCGGTCTGCAGTTGCGGTGCCCTCACTTCCGTAGCGAGGGCAACCGCGTCCGCTATCTGTGCGACGAACACGTCGACGAGTTCCGGGTCGAATTGGGTGCCTGCGCAACGGCGCAATTCGGCCAGGGCCTCGGCATGTGTCTTCGGCCCCTTGTACGGCCTCGCGCTGATCATCGCCTCGTACGCGTCGGCGATGGCGACAATCCGGGCACCGAGCGGGATGTCGGCACCGGCAAGGCCGTGCGGATACCCGCTGCCGTCGAACCACTCATGGTGATGGAGCGCAATGGTTGCCGCATCGCGCATCGCCCCGGCTTGCTCCAGGACGATTTGACCCACCTTCGGGTGCTCCATCACCGAGCGCCACTCGGAGCTGGACAGCTCGCGCGGCTTCGAGAGCAGCTCCTCCGGGATGGCGATCTTCCCGACGTCGTGGAGCAGGCTCGCGGTCCGGATTCGGCGGATCTCTCCCTCGGGCAGTCCGACAGCGCCTGCCAGCCGGACCGACAGGTCGGCGATCATCTGTGACGGCTTGCCGGACCAGCCGTTGCGAGGCGACAGGATCTCCGTAAGACGGTCCTCGGCTGCCTCTGCCGCCAGCCGCCCGACCGCCACAGCATCGTCACGAGCGGACGCCGTGATGGGCGACCGATGGATGGTTCGCTCGTCGTCGAGTTCCTTGAACAAATAGACCTGGTCGCGTCCGAGGGACTTGGCCGCGTACAGCGCGGTGTCGGCGTCTCGGGTGATCGTGTCCAATCGCAGTCCCTGTCCGGATCCGGCAGCGACGCCGATACTGATCGTCACCGCGAGCTGCTCACCGTCCGGGAGGGCTACCGGCGTGCGACCAACCAGCCGGCGGATCTTGTCGGCCGCGGCGGCGGCGCTGTCGACATCGGTCTCGGGCAGGACGATGAGGAATTCCTCACCTCCGTAGCGGCCGAGCGTGTCGCCTGCGCGAAGATCGCCCCGAATCAGCTGAGCCACGTGGCGGAGGACGATGTCTCCTGCCGCGTGGCCGTACGTGTCATTGACCCGCTTGAAATGGTCGATGTCGGCGAGCCCGACCATCAGTGGGCTTCCATACCGGTTCGAGCGTTCGAGCTCCGCCGCCAGCCGTCGCAGCGAGGCCTGCCGGTTGAGGACGCCAGTGAGCTGGTCGGTCGTCGCCAGGGTTTCGACGGTGGCCAGGCGGGCAGCGACACGATGGAGGACGTCTGCGAGGCCGTCGTTCCCGGCCAACCGAACGGGACCCGATGACTGAGGCTGGAGGAGTGCCTCTGCATAGGTGGTCAGACGTGCCAGCCGGGGCGCCGCGATCACGAATCGAAACAAGAGGCTCCCGACGGCTCCGCCGATAACGAAGCTGATCAGGAGCGGCGCCATGAGCGACGGCTCGATCGGCATACGATATGACCCCGGAACTCGAATACGCTCGACTCTGTGACCATACGGGGGGTACGTCCGTAGCGGCATGAGCCGTTCGTACTAGCGCGACGTAGGCGTCAGGCTGCCGCGGCGTCTGAGGCCCCGACGTCGATGCAACTTGCTCGGGCCCCGCCCGGCCCCCCGCAAAGCTCACATCCGTGCCCGCCGAGCGCCTCGGACTGCGCGATCGAGGGCGCGTCCGCGAGGGCGGGGTCGCCGATCTGGTCGTCTTTGACCCCGCGACGGTCGCCGATGTGGCGGCCTACCTCGAGCCGGCGCGTTATCCAACCGGCATCCGGCACGTCATCGTCAATGGCCGTCGGGCGCTCCGCGACGGCGCCGAGACCGGCGAGCGACCCGGCCGGCTGCTCCGCCGAGCCTGACGCGGGCGCGGCGGAAAGCGGCTCGTCAGTTCCGCCGAGGCGCCGCGCTCCGAATCGACCCGCAACTGCGGCGCGAGCGTGACACCATCGGGTCGTGACCGTCACCGAGACTGCCGCGACCCTGCGCCTGCCCGGCGGCCCGCTCGACTACACCCTTCGACGTTCGCCCCGGTCGCGCGGGCTGCGCGTCGTCATCCACCCGGATCGCGGCGTCATCGTAACGGTGCCGCCCCCCGGACGCCGGGGCTGGTCGGACCCCGAGCGACAGGTCCGTGTGTTCCTCGTCGAGCGCGAGCCGTGGCTGCGCCGCCAGCTGGACCGTCATGCTCGCGATCGATCCGAGCTCGCGGCTCGAGGCGGCCTCCGGGACGGCGCGCGGGTCCGCTTCCACGGCGATCTCCACCGGCTCCGCCTCCAGCCGGCTGGACCGGGCAGCCGCCGCTCCAGCGTGGAGCGCGTCGGTGGCGTCGATGAGGACGAGATCGTCGTCCGCCTGGCGCCCGCGGACCGCCGCTCGACGGCGGCCGTCCTCGAAGCGTGGCTCAAGCGGCGTGCCCGGCTCGAGATCGAGCGTGAGATCCACCGCCACGTGGCAGCCCTCGACGTGGCTCCGATCGCGGTCAGCGTCCGCGACCAGCGGACTCGTTGGGGAAGTGCCTCGCGCCATGGCCGGCTCGCTTTCTCATGGCGGCTCATCCTGGCACCGCCGGAAGCACTCGAAACGGTCGTCATCCACGAGCTCGCCCACCTGCGGGTATTCGGCCATGGGCCGCGCTTCTGGACGGTCGTCGCCTCCCGCCGGCCAGACCACGCGATCTGGCGGCGCTGGCTCCGCGACCACTCGACCGAGCTCCATGGCGCCCTCGACGAGGGTCTGTCGGAGGCGGAGCGCGCATCCTGACCGGCCTACCGGGCATGGGACGTTCGCCTAGTATCCGCCGCCTGGCTCCGGCCGTAGGGTGGCAGGTGTGGGAATGGCCGCACGCACGAATGACCTCGCCGCGGACGCCGGTCCCTTCGAGCTGACCGACCCGCTGACCCCTCCCTCGCGCCCGGACACGTCCAAGGATCGCCGGCGATCGGCGCTCGCCGGTGCCTGGAGCGAGGCCCGGGATCGCGCTACCGTCCGCCGGCTCCTGATCGTCGGGTTGCCCGTCCTGGGTGTCCTGATGCTCCTGACCGCGAGCGACGCCGGCGGCCAGGTCGTGCTCTGGGAGAACGCCCACTGGACCGTGGCGGGCCTCCTCGCCGCCGCCGTCGCCGCCAGTGCTGCCCATCGCAGTCGTGGGGTTGAGCGCCGCCTCCGTGGGCTGGTTGCCCTCGGTGCCGCCTCGTGGGCCGTCGGGCAGCTGTGCTGGGACCTCCAGACAGCAATGGCCTACTTCAGTGTTCCGGCACCGTCGGACATCGGCTACCTGTTCCTGGTGGTGCCCGTGATCGTGGCCCTCGCGCTGGCGGTGCACGGTCGAACGCCACGCGCCGAGGAATATGCGGTCTACCTGGACGCGACCGCCATCTTCCTGGCGATCACCGCGGTGATCCTGGCGGCCTACGGCGATCAGCTCGCCGGTCTGGGGCTCCTGGCGGCTGGGGTCACCGTGGCGTATCCGATCCTCCATCTCGCGACCGCCGGCGCGGGCCTTGTCTCGCTGCTCGCCACCCGGGCAGCCGTCCGTCTCAGCGGCGGCTACCTGCTGCTCGTCGGTTTCGCGATGCTGGGTTTCGCCTGGGTGGAGTGGCTGCGCCAGGCGCTGGTCGCCCTGCCGCCTGCCGGCAGCGTCGTCAACTACGTCTTCTCGGTCGGCATCGTCTGCGTTGGCATCGGCGCTGCTGGCTGGCGATTCGAGGACTCCAGCGACGGAACCTCTCGCCGAGCGACGACGATCGTGCACGGGGCGTTGCCGCTCACCGCCCTGATCGGCAGCGCCGCGTTGATCATCGTTCGTCACGCCAGCACGCCGGAAATCGGCCTGGTCGACCTTGCCGCCCTGGGCGCGATCCTGCTCGCGGGGGTGCGCCAGACGCTGCTCGTCCATGAGCGCGGGCGACTCCTCGACGATTCTGGCCGGGCGCGCGAGGAGCTCGAGGAAGCACTCGTCCAGCGGGCAGCCGCCGACTCCCGCTACCAAGTGCTCGTCGAGCGCGTCCCGGCCGCGGTCTACATCGACGTCGCGGATCCGGACGTGTCCGACGGTGGCCGCCTGGCCTACATGAGTCCGCAGATCGAATCCATCCTGGGTTATCCGGCGGAGGCATTCCTCGCGGACCCCGAGCTGTGGCCCGGACTGATCCACCCGGATGACCGCAAGGCGGCCTTCGCCGCGTACCACGAGCATTGGGCGACGGATCGGCCGCTGCGCGCCGACTACCGGATGCATGCTCGTGACGGCTCGCTGGTCTGGGTCCACGACGAGGCGTACTCGATGACCGAAGGACCGGCCGGCGGGCGGCGGGTTTCGCAGGGTCTGCTGGTCGACACGACCGATCAGAAACGGCTCGAGGAGCAGCTCCTCCACGACGCCCTGCACGACCCGCTGACCGGACTGGCGAATCGCGTGCTCTTCCGCGACCACGTCGAACGAGCACTCGCCGGCCGGCGCCGTCGCGGGACGAAGGTCGCGCTCCTGTTCGTCGATCTCGACGACTTCAAGGTGGTCAATGACTCGCTCGGGCATAAGGCGGGCGACCGGCTGCTGATCGAGGTCGCCAACCGGCTGACGGCGGTGATCCGGGCGGGCGACATCGCGGCTCGGCAGGGCGGCGATGAGTTCACGGTCCTGCTCGATCTCGTCCGCAGCGTCGACGATGCGGTGGCGTCGGCCGAGCGGATCGCGACGGAGCTGCGCCGGCCGATCGAGCTCGAAGGTCGCTCTATCGTGATCACCCTGAGCGTCGGGATCGCGCTGGCGACCGACGCCGAGACCGATGCGGACGATCTGCTCGCCCACGCCGATGCAGCGATGTACGCGGCGAAGGGCCAGGGCAAAGCCCGCTACGCGGTCTTCGATCCAGCGATGCGGGTTCGGGCCAGGAGCCGCCTCCAGATGGAGGTCGAGCTACGCACGGCGATCGACCAGGAGGCGCTGGAGCTCCATTACCAACCGATCGTCGAGTTGGCATCGAACAGGATCGTTGGCTTCGAAGCCCTGGTTCGCTGGCGCCACGCCGAGCACGGCCTGATTCTGCCGAATGCGTTCATCCCGCTGGCCGAGGCCACCGGGCTGATCGTCCCGCTCGGACGCCTGGTGACGAGGTCAGCCTGTCGAGAGCTGCGGGCGTGGATCGATAATGGGTCGTGCCGCGGCGACCTGACGGTGAGCGTCAACGTCTCACCTCGCCAGGCGGTTGAACCGGGCTTCGCGGCCGAGGTCGCCGAGATCCTGGCCACGACGAGTCTCCAGCCATCGTCGCTGATCCTCGAGATCACCGAATCGCTGATGCTCCACGAGTCGGTGGCCAGCGGCTCGCTTCGGCAGCTCCACGAAATGGGGGTACAGCTGGTCGTCGACGACTTTGGGACCGGCTTTTCGGCCCTCGAATACTTCAAGCGCTTTGCCGTCCAGGGCCTGAAGATCGACCGCTCATTCATCGCTGGGCTCGGACGGTCCCGCGAGGACACCGCGATCGTCAGCGCGACCCTCGCCTTCGCCTCCGCCCTGGGCTTGTCGGTCACGGCGGAGGGTGTCGAGACCACCGACCAGCTCGACCGGCTTCGTGCACTTGGCTGCCAGCAGGCCCAGGGCTACCTGTTCGCTCGCCCCGTGCCGGCCGCAGAGGTGCCGGGCCTGCTGGAGGGAGCGGTCGCCCTGGCGCTCCTGTCCCGGGCGAGCTGACCGGTCCGCCATTCGGGCGGGCGATGTGCACCCGCCCCGGCGGCGGGCGTGGACGCCGACCTCGAGTGGTGCCAAGATGCCCGGCACGGCGAGGTCATCGACGTCTGTGAGCCGGACCACGGCCGCCCGACTCTCGAGTCCATCGGCGACGACCTGATCGACGCGCGATAGGCCGAAACGCGCAACTGCCGGCGGAGGACAGCCGTCGTGCCAACGCCCCAGCAGCTCGAGGTCGCGGCTCACAGCCTGATCGCGGTCCTCGGCGTCTGGCTGGGGTTGACCGTGTTCACCCGGTCCCGGGCCCTCTCCTCACGGATCTTCACGTTCCTGTCGCTGGCGCTCGTCGTCTGGAGCTGCGCCATCATCCTGCAGCGCCTGTCGGGCTCCCTCCCGGCCGTCCAGATCGGCCATGCGATCGAGGAGACCGCCGGGGCGCTCATCGTTCCGGCCACCGCCCACCTCTCGCTCGCCATCGCTGCCGAAGGGCACCCAACCGGTGGCCGGCGCCGGGTCATCGGCGTCCTGTACGTGCTGAGCGTGCTCTTCGCCCTCCCGGGGATCGTGGATCCGGCCGCTCCGATCTCGCTCGTGGCGCCGCACTTGAGCCTTGGCCCGGTGCCCGGCGCCGTGCTCGGCTGGGCGTGGATCGCATCGCGTCTTGGCACTCTGTCGATCGGCGCGGTCTGGTTGCTGGAGGCGTTTCGCGGGACGCCGCGAGCGGATCCGCGCCGGCGGCAGCTGGGGGTCACGCTCGCGACCGTTGTCGTGGCCGCGGTCGGCGGGGCGATCAGGTTCCTGCCCGTGCTGGGCGAGACCGATCCGTGGATCGGCATTTCGCTCGTCGCCGTGGCCATGATCCTCGCTGCAGCAGCCGTCCTCCCGGCGGGCGTCTTCTTCGCGGCCGAGGTGGCCGGCAAGGCGTTCTGGACCTCGATCGGTCTCGGGCTGGGCCTGTTCCTGCTGGTCGGCGCGCTGGTTGCTGTCGACACGGCGAGCCGCAGCCTGCTGGGCCTGGATCTTCCGCTCCTCACCGCCATGGCCCTGGTCGTCACGATCGCCGTGTACGAGCCGGCGGCGACGTGGCTTCGCGCCCGCCTGCGGGACCGTTCGCCGCGGGCGATTGCCCGCGAGCGCCTCGTGCGAGCCCTCGGCCAGTCGACCCTCACGACGCAGGCCGCCGACGCAGGTGTTCAGCCGGCCCTGACCCGTCTCACCCGAGCGCTCGACCTGGCCGGCGCGGTGGTCGTCCGGCCCGATGGCGCGATCGTCGCCTCCGACGGGCTCGAGCCGGAGGGACCGCACCAACCGACCGTGGCACTCATCGCGGACGGGGAGGCGGTCGGCGAACTGCGCCTGGGTCGGGCTCGCTCCGGCGCGCAGCTCAGCTCGCGCGACGAGGAACTGGTGCGCCTCACCGCCCGGTATCTTGCGGCGGCGCTGCGGACCGGCCGGCGGGAGGATGAGCAGGCGGACGCCTTGACCGATCTGTCAGAGGACCGCGCCGAACTGGATTCGACCGCGTCCACGCTCCACGCCGCGCTGCTCCGGCATGCATCCGCGCCACCCGGGCTGCACGTGTTCGCCTTGGGGACGTTGCGCGTCGAACGTGGGGGCGAGCGGATCCAACGGTGGGGCGGGGAGAAGGCGGGCACGCGCCAGGCGCAGGGGCTGTTCGCGTTCCTGTTCGATCGCGGTGAGCGTGGTGTCGCCAAGGACGAGGCGCTCGAATTGATCTGGCCGGACACCGACCTGGAGCGGGCGGACCTGGCCTTCCATCGCACCCTCGGCGGCCTTCGCCACACCCTCGATCCGGACGGCCGGAGTGGCAAGCAGGTGATTCGGTTCTACAACGATCGGTATCGGCTCGACCCCGCGCTGGTCGAGTGGTCCGACGTGGGAGCGTTTCTGGGCCGACTCGATGAGGCTCGTGCGACCAGCGACCGGAAGGAGGCGCTCCGGCTGCTGGAGGCCGCCCGGGCGCTCTATCGCGGCGAGTACCTGGACGACTGCCCGTTCTACGGCGACAGTGCCCACGTCGATGACCGCCGTGAGGCGTTGCGAGGGCGATGCGTCGACCTGCTTCTCGCCGTGGGTGAAGGCTATGAGCAGGCTGGCGACCGGGTTTCGGCCGCCGCGGCCTATCGCGATGCGCTTGCACTGAGCGACGATTGCCCGCCGGCCCAGGCCGGCCTGGCCCGCCTGGCCCACCAGGGCTGAACCCTCGCCCGGGCCACGCAGTCCGGACGCAGTCTCACCGCAGTCTGACCGCAGGGGGCATCGCGCATTGTGCCCCTGCACCGACGGCGTTCGCGCCACATCGATCCCGATCTGGGGATCGGGATCTCGACGGCCGTCGGTGCTGGTCTCGCGGGCCTGTGAGAGTGCCCGTTTTCGCGGACTCGAGAGGCGCCGGTCCGGGTCGCGCGACAGGAGGGGAGTCGCGCGGCCAAGCCGGGCCGCACCAAGCCAGGGCGGTGGTGGAGATGAGGGGACTCGAACCCCTGACCCCCGCGATGCGAACGCGGTGCTCTTCCAGCTGAGCTACATCCCCATCGGGTCAGACGGTCGCCCGCGAGCGCCGGACCGGTGGCCGAGTGTAGCACGGGGCCCCTTCGCTCCGGCGCTCAGAGCCGGCGCCCAGCGGCTCTCGGCGGAGCGGAACCATGCGGCCTGAGGCCACGCGCCGATCAGGCGGTGGATGGTCCAGGGCCGAGCTCGCAGATCGCTAGCAGGTCCATAGCTCGGTCGAGATCCATGTCGGCGTAGAACAAATCCGCGACCGAGAATCGAAGGAACGTCTCGAGATCCATCGACGGCGGCGCGACCGCCACTTCCGTCGTCGGCGCGATTGCGCGCGTCGACACGGGCCGAGTAGCTCGTTTTCGTCCCGGTCGCACGACCGAACGGAGCCATGCCCTCGCGAAACCCGGCAGGACCGCCCGCACGACTCGAAGAGGCAAGGGCCTGGCCGGTCGAACGGGCGGCGCGATCGCCGGCGCATGGCGCGCCGTGGCTTCACGCGCCGCGGCCGCCTGGCGCGCCGCCGCCTCCTCCTTCCGCCGGATGCGCTGGCGTGCCGCGTCGACGCGACGGATCTCGGTCTCGTAGAGGGTGGGCGTGCCGAACATCCCGCGGATCCTGACCTGCGGGAAGACGG
>JAUSJS010000291.1 GCA_030647575.1 Candidatus Limnocylindrales bacterium
TGCTCGCGCGCGCCGGGCGCGACTACGACGTCCTCGTCGTCGGCTATGTCAGCCGGTTCACCCGCGACCTGCGCACCGCCGTTAACGCCCGCGAGCAACTGCACGCGGCGGGTGCCGCGCTGTTCTTCGCCGACGAGGGCCTCCTATCGTCCGACGAGAGCGGGTGGGAGAACTGGGCGCGCGAGACGGTCGAGGCTGAGGCGTACAGTCGACGGCTTGCGCGGGCTGTGCGCGGTGGCTATGCGGCGAAGATCCGCAACTACGCTGACCAGGGCGGCGGACTCGTCCCAACCGGCTTCCGCCGGGTCGGCGACCGCAAGCTGATCGAGCCCGATCCCGAAACGATGCCCACGGCGATGTCCGTCTGGGAGCTCGCTGCCCAGGGTGCGGCAGACGCGACGATCGCCGACGAGCTCGGGCTCAGCCTCTGGACCGTCCGCGGCATCCTCCGATCGCCCCTGTACGCCGGCCGACTGCGCGATGGACGCTCAGCCCGCTTCCCGGCGCCGGTCGACGCGCGGCTCATCGAGCAGGCGTACGAGCACCGTCGCTCGCGGACGCGGATCGGCAATCGACTGCGCCGCAACCGAACCTACGCGCTCTCCGGCAGCGGACCGGGGGTCTGCGCGGCGTGCGAGAGGCCGATCAAGGGCGACACCCGCACCCGACGCGACGGCACGAAGCTCTCCGTGTACCGCCACGCCGACACCGGACCTTGCACCGGCTGGCCGGTGCGCGAAGTCCCGAGCGCGCTCCTGGATGCGCAGGTCGCCGTGCTACTCCGGGGCGCTGCCCCGAACCGCGAGAGCGCGGCGCGCATCCGGGCCGCGCTTGCGCGTCCGATCGCTGGACCTGATCGACTCGCGATCGCGCGCATCGGCGCCCGGCTCCGCCACCTCTCCGCCGAACTCGTGAGCCCGGAGCAGCGGCGGAGCACCGACGAGATCGTCGCCGAGATCAAGACCGCGAAGATGCAGCGCGAGCGAATGACGATTGAGCCCGTAGATGCGGGCGCGGTCGATCCCGACCGAGCGATCGACTGGCTTTCGTCTCTGGCCAGGCTCTGGAACGAGACGTCCGACGCAGGACGCCGCGAGCTGGCCGTCGCGACGTTCACCCGGTTGGGCATCGTGGGCACGGGAGTGCGAGGCTCGCACCGTATCGTCAGCGTCGAGGCAACAGACGAGGCCGAGAGGCGAGGCCTCGTCCTCGCGCTCCCGGCCTCCATCGAGGTCACTGTGGTGGGCGATACTGGATTCGAACCAGTGACCTCGCGGATGTGAACCGCGCGCTCTAACCGACTGAGCCAATCGCCCGAGGAGGTCGCGGCGCGCACCGGGCGCCGGACGAGACCGGCCGATCATACCCGCAGGCCGGGCCAACGGGCAACGATCGCCTCCGGGTCCACGCCATCAACCACCACGAGCTTCTGCCGGCTCGTCCCCCCGGCCACGATCCGGACATCGCCCCGCGCCACGCCCAGCTCGGCGGCCAGGAGATGGACGAGCGCCGCGTTGGCGGCGCCTTCAACGGCCGGAGCAGTCACCCGGATCTTGAGGACTCCGTCGAGGACGCCGTCGACGCGGTTCGACGACGAGCGCGGTGTCAGTCGGACGGCGAAGCGCGCGTCGGAGGAGCTCAAGACCTCACAGCGCGCGCCACAGGAAGCCCAGGACGATCAGCACGATGAAGCCGGACCAGTCGATCATGCCAGTACGTGGCAGGAGCCGGCGGACCGGGGCCAGCATCGGCTCGGTCGCCTGGACCAGGAAGGCCGAGACCCGGTTGCGCCCGGTCGGATCGACCCATGACATGAGCATCCGGCCGAGCACCAGCGCCCAGAGCACGATGAGCAGGAACTGGATGAAGGTGAGAAGGAACGACAGACCCACGACCCGAGTCTACCAGCCGAGCCAGGAGAGGCGGCCTCGCGGACCTCGCGGCCTCGCGGACGAGATTCCAACGCGGTTGGTGCACGGAGCGCCGACAACCCAGCGGTTCCAGTCCGGGTGGAATCCGCGACTGATTCGGGATCCGACGGGTCGGAAACTCCAACGTGATTGGTACCCTCGGTAACCAGGGGCGAGGATCCGCTGCGTAGACCAACGTGGCTGGAATCGTGGCGACGAAGCGGGCCCGTCGTCACTGCCGGTGGTGGCGCTCCCCGAACAGGGCGCGACCGACCCGGACGATCGTGGCGCCCTCCTCCACGGCGACCTCGAAATCATCGGTCATCCCCATCGACAGCTCCCGGCCGAGCGCCGCACCGCGATCGCGCAGCCCCTCCGACAGCTCGCGCAGGCGTCGAAAGGTCGGGCGCGCGGCCTCTGGATCCTCGACCAGGCGACCGATCGTCATCAGCCCACGAATCTCGAGGCCCGCAAGCTCCCCGAGCCGACCGATCGCGGCCTCGAGGCCGGCCGGCTGAAACCCGGCCTTGGACGGATCGTCGTCCACGTTGACCTGGAGCAGGACCGGATAGGACGCGCCCGGCCGGACCTCGCCGATCAGCCGGTTCAGCCGCTCCGCCAGCTCCACGGAGTCGACCGACTGGATCGACTCGAATACCTCGAGCGCCTTGCGCGCCTTGTTGCCCTGCAGCGGCCCGATCAGCTGCCAGCGCGCGCCCGGAACCTCGGGGGCCTTGGCAGCGGCCTCCTGGACCCG
>JAUSJS010000231.1 GCA_030647575.1 Candidatus Limnocylindrales bacterium
AACTGGTACGACACGCGCGACCTGCGTCCGCTCGAGCCGGCATACGTGTCGTCGGTTGACAGCGGCAACCTGTGTGCCGCGTTGCTTGTGCTGTCCAATGCCTGTCGAGAGATGCTCGACCGGCCGCTCCCGGTCGAGGCCGCGCTCGCCGGCATCGATGATGCGATCCGATTGACGCGCGAGGCAGCTGCCGCGATCGGCGACGGGCGACGGACGCAGACGCTCACCCGGTGGCACCTCGACGAGGCCCTCGAACCATTCGCTGAACCCGGGTACGTCCCGGCAACACATGGCGCGTGGGCCGCGAAATCGGCCGAGCTCGCGGCCCACGCCCGGATCCTCGCGGACGTTGCTGCCGTGCTGACCGCGGAGCGGGGAGAGGGAGTGGAAAGCGAGCTGGTGACGTGGACCGAGGCGGCGCGCCGCACCGCGGACAGCCACGCTCGAGACGTCGCGCTGCTCCGGCCGGCCCGCGCGAGGAGGAGGGCCGGCGACTCGTTCGCCCCGGAGGGACCGGCGTTTCCGACGCTCGCCGAGTTTTCCGACCGACAGGCCCTGGGCACGAACAGCGTCGTGCCCGCTTTGGTGACAGTTGCCCGGCGGCTCCAGGCGATCGCCGATCAGGCTCAGCAGATGTTCCAGGAGACCGACTTCGGCTTCCTGTTCGACCCCACGCGCAAGCTGTTCTCGATCGGCTGTCGGGTCGCGGACGGGGCGCTGGACCCGAACTGCTACGACCTGCTGGCGTCGGAGGCCCGCCTCGCGAGCTTCCTGGCGATCGCCAAGGGGGACGTCCCACAGGAGCACTGGTTCCGGCTCGGTCGCGCGTTGACGCCTGTCGGTCGCGGCTCGGCGCTCATCTCCTGGTCGGGGTCGATGTTCGAATACCTCATGCCGGCGCTCGTCATGCACGCCCCGGCACGAAGCCTGCTGGACCAGACGTACCGGCTGGTCGTGACACGCCAGATGCGCTACGCGGCTGAGCGCGGTGTGCCGTGGGGCATCTCCGAATCGGCGTTCAACGCGCGCGACCCCGAACGGACGTACCAGTATTCGAGCTTTGGCGTGCCCGGCCTCGGCCTCAAGCGCGGTCTCAGCGAAGACATCGTCGTGGCCCCATACGCCACCGCCCTCGGGGCGATGATCGAGCCCGAGGCGGCGGTCCGGAATTTCGCTCGACTCAGCAGCGCCGGCGCGAGCGGGCCATACGGCTTCCGGGAGGCACTCGACTACACGCGGCGAAGGCTCCCCGAGGGTGCGTCGGTGGCGATCGTCAGCAGCTACATGGCGCACCACCAGGGGATGGCGTTGGTGGCGATCGGCAACGTCGTCAACAACGATGCGATGGTCGGGCGCTTCCACGCCGATCCGATCGTCCAAGCGACCGAGCTCCTGCTGCAGGAGCGAATGCCGCGCGACGTCCTCGTAGCTCGGCCACGCGCCGAGGAGGTGAAGAGCGCGGCCGACGTCCGTGACCTCGTGCCGCCGCTCCTCCGTCGCTTCACCTCCCCCCACGACCAGACGCCGCGGACACATCTGCTGTCGAACGGACGTTACGCGGTCATGGTGACAGCCGCGGGGTCCGGCTACAGCCGCTGGGGCGACGTTGCCGTGACGCGCTGGCGTGAGGACGTGACCCGCGACTCGTGGGGCAGCTATCTCTTCCTGCGCGACACAGACACCGGCGTGGTGTGGTCGGCCGGCCATCAGCCGAGCGGGGTGGAGGCGGACAGCTACGATGTGACCTTCTCCGAGGATCGCGTTGAGTTCTCGCGTCGCGACGGCTCGATCGTGACCGGCCTGACCATCGTCGTGTCGGCCGAGCACGACGCGGAGATCCGCCGGGTCGCGCTGACCAATCTCGGCTCCCGCAGGCGCGAGATCGAGCTGACCTCGTACGCCGAGATCGTCCTGGCGCCGCAGGCGGCCGACGTCGCCCATCCGGCCTTCCAGAACCTCTTCGTACAGACCGAATTCGTTCCCGAGATCAACGCCCTCCTCGCGACCCGCCGACCACGATCCAGGGACGAGCGGCAGATCTGGGCCGCCCATGTGGCTGCGGTGGAGGAGCAGATTGGGGGGGTCCTGCAATACGAAACGGATCGCGCCCGCTTCCTCGGCCGCGGCCGGTCGGTCCGTTCCCCCGTCTCGGTCATCGACGGTCGCCCGCTCTCGAACACGGCCGGCGCGGTGTTGGATCCCATCTTCAGTCTCCGCTGCCGCGTCTCGCTCGCCCCTGGCGCCACCGCCCACGCGATCTTCTCGACCGTCGTCGCCGAGTCACGCGAAGATGTTCTGGATATGGCCGATGGTTACCGTGATTCGGCGACCTTCGAACGGGCGGCGACCCTGGCGTGGACGCAGGCCCGGATCGAACTCCGCCACCTGGGCATCGAAGCCGACGAGGCCCACCTCTTCCAGCGCCTCGCCAATCGGATCCTCTACTCGGATCCGACACTTCGCCCGTCGCCCATCCTGCTGGCCCAGAACGAGCGCGGGGCATCCGGCTTGTGGGGGCACGGCATCTCCGGTGACATCCCGATCGTACTCGTGCGGATCGATCAGGCCGCAGACATCAACATCGTCCGCCAGCTGCTCCGCGCGCATGAATACTGGCGGCTGAAGCTGCTCAACGTTGACCTAGTGATCATCAACGAGCACGGCGTCTCGTACGCCCAGGATCTCCAAGGTGCGCTTGAGAGCCTCGTGCGAGCGAGTCAGTCCACGCTGGTTCACGAGCGTCACGGAACCCACGGGGGCGTCTACATCCTGCACGGCGACCAGCTCTCGGCCGACGATCGGACACTGCTCCAGGCCGCCGCCCGAGCCGTCCTGCTGAGCCGGCGCGGCAGCCTCTCCGACCAGGTCATTCGCCTGGAGCGACCGGACAGGATCGTCCCGTTGGCTCCACCGCAACCGGCTGCGAAACCGGTCCGGGCAGCGGCACCGGCGCCACGACCAGAGCTCGAATTCTTCAACGGACTTGGTGGCTTCGCCGACGGCGGGCGGGAGTACGTCACCGTCATCGGCCCCGGTCAAGCAACCCCCGCGCCGTGGCTGAACGTGATCGCCAACACGTCATTCGGATTCCAGGTGTCGGAGTCCGGCTCCGGTTACAGCTGGTCGGAGAACAGCCGGGAGAACCAGCTCACCCCGTGGTCCAATGACCC
>JAUSJS010000306.1 GCA_030647575.1 Candidatus Limnocylindrales bacterium
CGCAAGACCTACAAGCTCTACATCGGTGGCGCCTTTCCCCGCACGGAGAGCGGCCGTTCATATCTCGTCGCTGGCGCTGACGGAGCCCCCCTGGCGAATGCCTGCCGGGCCTCGCGCAAGGATCTGCGCGACGCGGTTCGCGCGGCGCGCAAGGCGTTCGAGGGCTGGTCCGCCAAGACCGCGATGAACCGCGGGCAGGTCCTCTATCGGGTGGCCGAGCTGATGGAGGGCCGCCGCGAGCAATTCGTCGCGGAGGTGTCGGCCGCGGAGGGCCTCCAGCCTGCCGCCGCACGCGCCGTCGTGGACCGCGCCATCGACCGCTGGGTCTGGTACGCCGGCTGGGCCGACAAGATCGGCCAGGTGCTCGGGTCGTCGAACCCGGTCGCCGCCCCGTACTTCAACTTCACCATTCCGGAGCCCACGGGCGTGGTCGGTGTCGTCGCCCCGGAGACCTCGTCGCTGCTCGGGCTCGTCAGCCGGCTGGCCCCGCCGCTCGTGACCGGCAACACGGTCGTCCTCATCGCCAGCGAGCGCCGGCCGCTTCCGGCGGTGACCCTCGCCGAGGTCCTGGCCACGTCTGACGTCCCGGGCGGCGTCGTGAACGTCCTCACCGGGCGCAAGAGCGAGCTCATCCCGGTGCTCGCTGCCCACTCGGACGTCGACGCCCTCGATACGTGGGGCGTGCCGGACGAGCTGCGCCTGGAGGTCGAGCAGAGCGCCGCGGAGGACATCAAGCGGCTGTTGCGTCGGCCCACCACCGTGAGCGAGGCTCGCTTCGACTGGCTGGACGACACGGCCGCCGAGCGCCCCGAGTGGATCGCCGCCTTCCTCGAGATGAAGACGGTCTGGCACCCGATCGGGGGCTGACGATGGCGGTCGGGACAGGGGGCGGCCGCCGCCGCGGGCGTCCGCCCGGGGCCCTGTCCGAATCGACCGCGGTCGAGCGCCGGGTATTCGTCCACGCGTCGCCGCGAACCGTCTGGGCGACCCTGCACGACCCTGGCGCCACGAGCGCGCTCTTTCCCGAGCTGCATCTGGGCCCGGCCGCCCCGACCTGGCCGGCCGCCGCGACGACCCGGTCTGCCCGGGCGCGCCTCGGCCTGCTGCGCGACCTGGCCCGGGTCGAGAGCCTCGAGGCGCGACCGGACGCCCTCTTCCGCCTGCGGGTCACCGCATCCGGGTTCGACAGCGAGTGGACCTGGCGCCTTGAGCCGGTCGCCGGGGGCACGCGTGTCATCCACGCGGCGAGGTTCGAACCGTTCGATCGGTGGACGGGGCTACTGGTCCGCTTCGGGCGAGCGTCACTGGCCAGCCGGGTCGAGGCGCATCTGCGAACTCTCAAGGAGCGCGCCGAGGCCGCCGAGCGCGGTATCAGCCCGGCCACGTGAGGGACGCTGGCGGCGACGACCCGGCGATCGACCGGCCGACGACCGACGTGCCCGGAGGACCGGTCGACCCTGCCATCGCCGTCGACCCAGCCCGGCTCGGCGACTCGCCCGACCCGGCGCTCGTGCCGTTCGCCGGCCTGCGGCGCAACGCGCGCGCCCTGGCCGGAGGGCTCCTCCTGCTCCTCGTGATCGGCTTCGTCGTCCCCGACTTGAGCCCTCCCCCGACCGAGCCGCCGGCCGTCGAGCTGTTGCGCGGCCGGATCGTGGCGTTCCTGCCGGCCGGCGACGACGTCACCGCTCCGGACGTCCAGATCCAGATCCTGGCCGGGCCCCAGCGCGGTGAGACGGTCGACGGCCATCTCCAGGGGCCGTCCGGCCAGCAGGACCTGCCGCGCTACGACATCGGCGACGAGGTGATCGTCAATGCTTCGCTGGGGCCGGATTCGGTCTTCATCTCCGTGGCGGATCTCTACCGGGTGCCCGCCCTCGTGTTGCTCCTGGGCCTCTTCGCTGCGGCGGTCACCGTGGTTGGCGGGTGGCGCGGCGTCCGCTCGCTGATCGCCCTGGCGCTGACCCTGGCCGTGGTCGTCAAGATCGTCGTTCCGCTCATCCTCGCCGGCTGGGATCCGGCCTGGATCGCGATCCTGGCGGCGACCGCCGTCACCGTCGCAACTTTCCTGCTGACCGAGGGTGCTCGGACGCAGACGGTGGCTGCGGCGCTCGGCACGTTCGGGGCGCTCGCGCTCACCGCGCTCCTGGCGGTCGGCTTCGATGCGCTGGCGCGCTTCACGGCGCTTCGCGGCTCGGAGGACGCGAGCTATCTCCAGGCGATCGGGATCACCGACATCGACCTCGGCGGGCTCATCCTGGCGGCGATCATCCTCGGTGCGCTCGGCATCCTTGACGACGTGACCGTGACCCAGGCGGCCATCGTTTCCGAGCTCCACGAAGCGAGTCCTTCGTTGCGAGGCGTAGCCCTGGCGGGTCGGGCGATGAACGTCGGTCGGTCGCACATCGCCGCGACCGTGAACACGCTCGTCCTCGCGTATGTCGGGGCGTCGTTGCCGCTGCTCGTCCTGTTCGCCGCGGGACACCAGGATCCGCTGCTGACGGCGTCGACGGAGGCAGTCGCCGTCGAGGTGGTCCGGGCGATCGTGGGGAGCATCGGGATCATCGCCGCTGTCCCGCTGACCACGGCTTTTGCCGTGGCGCTCGTCGACCGGCGCCTGCCGTTCATCCCCGCCGAGCACCGGCTGGCGAGCGGTTGGGACCTGGACAGGTAACGTCCGGGGGTGGATCCCTTCATCATCGGCCTGGTCGCGCTCTCGGGAGTGCTCCACGTCGCCTGGAACGTCCGGCTCAAGACAGCCGGCGATCCGCTCCGGGCCGCGACGATCGGGATGCTGGCGGCGTCGGTCGGGATCGTGCCGGCCGGCGTCGCCGTCTGGTGGGCCTCGGGCGCGCCGGCACTCCCGTTCGAAGGGATCGCCCTGGGTGTCGCATCGGGCGTCGTGGAGGCGGTCTACTTCATCTTCCTGGCCGCGGCATACCGGCGCGGCGACCTGTCCGTGGTCTACCCGATTGCTCGCGGGACCGCGCCCTTGCTCGCGGTGGTCGTGGGCGTCGTGCTGCTCGGCGAGCGCTTCGGATTGGGTGGGTCGCTCGGGGTTGTCGCCCTCCTGGCCGGATTCCTCTGGCTGCAGCGCCCATGGCGGGCGCTCGCAATGGTGCGCGGTCGCGGCAGTCCGGCTGGGCAGCGCGCCATTGACACCTCGATCCTGTTCGCGCTCGCGACCGGCGTGACCATTGCCACGTACACTGCCATGGACCGGGTCGGCACGCGC
>JAUSJS010000313.1 GCA_030647575.1 Candidatus Limnocylindrales bacterium
CAATGCGCGGCCCCGGTCCCCCTTCCTCGTCGTTCGGCCGAATCGTCCGTCTTCCACGCCGGACGGCATGGTCGCGCGTGCTGGGCGGTCCGGCTACCATGCGTCGCATGACGACGGCCGTCTCGCTTCCGTTCACCGGCGACGACGCGGCCGACCGCCTCCTCGTCGAGGAGCCGCTCGCCCTTCTGATCGGCTTCGCCCTGGATCAACAGGTGACGGTCCAGAAGGCGTTCAGCGGGCCGGCCGAGCTCAAGCGTCGCCTCGGCCACCTCGATGCCGCACGGATCGCGGCGATGGATCCGGGCGAGCTCGATTCGGTCTTCCGCGAACGGCCCGCCCTGCACCGCTTCCCGGGCGCGATGGCCGCGAAGGTCCAGGCGCTGTGCAATTCGATCGCCCGCGACTTCGGCAACGACGCCCGGAGGGTCTGGAGCGAGGCTCCGGACGGGCCGAGCCTGGAGTCGCGCCTTCTGAGCCTTCCCGGGATCGGTGAGATGAAGGCCAAGACCCTCATCGCCGTGCTCGGCAAGCGGTTCGGTATCCGCCCGCCGGGTACGAGGCTGTCGCCCCGACCTGGCCGACGCTCGGCGACGTCGACTCGGCCGAGGCGCTGGCGAGCTACCAGGCAGGCAAGCGCGCCCACAAGGCCGCCCTGCGCGAGGCCGCCCTGCGCAAGGCCGTCGGCGGCTGACCGCCGCGCAGCAAGCGGTTGACCCTTGCGCGAAACGGAGTGGCAGCGTACGGTTAGTTGCCCATGCAACTAGCTGGAGCTGACGCCTTGATCGCTGGAGCCGACGTATCTGGTGACCCCGAAGGGCCGCCGCTTCCTCTCAGTCAGCTGATCGACCTGACGACGACCGGTCGACGGACGGGCCGGGCGCGTCGGATCGAGATCGTTCTGCACAACTTCGAAGGGCGGCTCTACATCTCGGGAATGCCGAATCCGGCCCGAGCGCGCGCCTGGCTCCTCAACCTGGCCAGCGATCCGCGTCTGACGATCCACCTGAAAGGGTCGGTGGTCGCCGACCTGACGGGGAGCGCGCGGGTCATCGCCGATGAATCCGAGCGACGGGCGGTCTTCGCCAGTGTGGTGAAGGTCTGGCGAGGTCAGGAGATCGAAACGATGAACCGGCACAGCCCGCTGATCGAGGTCACCCTCGCGGATCGAGGCTGACTTTGACCGGTCAGCGGGGCGGGCCGACCCTCACTCGATCGCTGAGCCGACCGCGAGGACGTCGACGCGCTCGATCGACTGGTCGATCCGCGCCTCACTGATCCGACCCGACGTGACCAATGCCAGGATCGTCTCGACAAGCTCGGCGGCCAGGTCCGGGACGTAGACCGTCTGGTTGGCGAAGAGCAGCAGGTCGTTGCCGGCCTCCAGGGCGAGTGCCACGGCGTCTTCCCGCGTGTAGCGGGATTCGATCGCCTCGGCGCCAAGATCGTCGGTGATGACGGCCCCCGCCCAGCCGAGCCGCCGGCGGAGCAGCCCCTCGACGGTCGTCACCGAGAGCGACGCCGGCACGCCCGGGTCGAGCGTGTCGTTCACGATGTGGCCGGTCATCACCGCATCGGGCAGGTCGGCGGCGATGAGGGTCTCGAACGGTTCCAGCTCGACCTCCGTCCAGGTCTGGGTGACATCGACATGGGCGTAATCGGTGTTCGCGCTGGCGCTTCCGAGGCCCGGGAAGTGCTTGATCGCGGCGCGGACGCCGAGCTCGTGAAGCCCGTCGATCGCGGCCTCGGCCATCGCCGCCACGACCGACGGATCGTCGGAGAAGCTGCGCCCCAGCGCCCCGATCGCCGGATTGGCCGGATTCACATTGACATCGACGACCGGCGCGAGGTCGAGGTCGATCCCGGCGGCGGCCATGGTCGCGCCCATCGCCCGACCCGCTTCGAAGGCCACCTCGGGATCATCCGTGGCCCCGATCTCGGCCTGCGATCGCGTGGCGGGAAAGCCCTGTGCCGGGTTGAGCCGGGAGACCCGACCGCCTTCCTGGTCGATCGCCACGATCAGGTTCCCGGGCGCGGCCGCACGAAGCGAGGCTGTCAGGGCGGCCAGCTGCTCGGGCGATTCGATGTTGCGCGTGCCGGTCACCCGATCCCGATCGAACAGAATCACCCCACCGAGCCCGGCTTCGAGCGCCTTCGTGATCGGATCGTCAGGTCCGATGGTGAAGCCGCGGAATCCGACCATCAGCAGCCGACCGATCTTTCGCCGGAGCGCCTCGGGGTCGCTGGTCGGCGTCGGGGTCTCCGGCGACCGCGTCGGAGCTTCGGTCGGTACTGGCGGTGGGGCGGGGCCCGCTGGCTGCGCGCTCGGCCCGACCGACAGCGATGGGGTGGCCGTGCTCTGGGCACCGCAGGCGGCGAGCCCGGTGGCCACTGAACCGGCGGCAAGCCCACGCAGGAGCGTGCGGCGCGAGATCCGTGCGGGCGTTGACATCGGCGCCAACGATAGCCGAGCGCTGGGAGTGCTCCCATCGTGCGGCGCTGGAACGGGCGCCGCTCAGTTGCGCCCGGAGCCCTGGCTGCCCTGGTCGCGCAGGAAGCGCTCGATGTCCGAGATGAGATCGCTTCCGGACGGCAAGCGCTGCTCGTCGTACATGGCCTCGAGGCGCTCCACGTAGCTCCGGGTCGTCTCGTCGAGCCCCATGGCGGTATCG
>JAUSJS010000321.1 GCA_030647575.1 Candidatus Limnocylindrales bacterium
CCGGGCGGATGGCGGCGAGCGGATCCGGCGCCCGGTAGAGCCACGGGATGAACGCCCAGACGTAGACAAGGTAGTCGAGGCGGATCGGGCGGGCACCGAACCCGAACAGCGTCTGCATCTGGATGATCGTCAGCGGCAGAGTGACCAGGCTGAGCCCGACCGAGACCGCCAGCCAGATGAGGCCCCAGGCCCTGGTCCGTGGGCCCAGGATGAACCAGTGGACCGCCGGGATCCATTTCATCCAGGCGGCCAACGCCCAAAGCAGTCCGCCGAGGCGCGGCCCGGTGAACTGCGCCGCCCACAGCATCAGGGTCAGCTGCAGGTTGATGTTGCCGGTGTCGAGGTTGGCCCCGACTGGGAAGCCGAGGAGCGCGACGCTGAGCGCGGTGGTCAGCGGCCGGCGGCGGTAGGCCCAGTCGATGGTCCAGAGCAGGAGCAGGATCGTCCCGACCCGCCAGGCGAACCAGGCCACATCCCAGGGCAGTGCCGCCCAGGGCGCGAACAGGGGCAGCATCCACGGCGCGTAGACATACGGCAGGAACGGTCCGGTCGGGTGGTAGGGGTCGCCGCCGTTGAGCCAGATTCTGACCCCGGCCCAGTAGGCGCGAGCATCGGCACCGCCGGCCTCGCCCCGGGCGATCATCCCGGACAGGATCAGCGCGAAGGTCAGGCTGAGCAGGACGATCGCCGCCACGCGCCGGCGGTCGTGCAGGCGCGAGACCTCGCGCCGGAGCGCCCGGCGGAAGACCCCGGCGCGACGCCGAGTGCCCCGATCGACGACCTCGGACAGATCGACGACGATTCGCCCGCGACCGCGGGCGCTGCCTGGTACGGGACGGAGTTCCGGCCCCGGGGGATCGTCCATCGCGGGCGCATTCTCGCACGGTCCGGGCGTCGCTCCGCCGAGCGCGGTGGGGAGGAGTGCGGCGGGGAGGACCATGCGCGCCGCTATACTCGGCCCGGTCATGGCCGATGGAACCGTCATCATCATCGGCGGTGCGGAAGACAAGGTCCGCGACCGCGTCATCCTGAGCCGCTTCGTCACCCTGGCCGGAGGGCGGGACGCGACGATCGCGGTGATCAGTACCGCGTCCTCGCTGGGCCTCGAGGCCGGCGAGCGCTACGGCGCCGTCTTCGGTGAGCTCGGCGTCCGGAAGGTGCGACCCCTCCACGCGGTGACTCGCCCACAGGCCAATGATGAGACCGCGGCCCTCGCGGTGCGCGACGCGACCGGGATCTTCCTGACCGGCGGCAACCAGCTTCGCCTCTCCTCGACCATCGGCGGGACCCGCCTGGCCGATGCGATCCTCGAGCGCTTCCAGCACGGCGCGGTCGTCGCCGGCACGTCCGCCGGCGCATCGGCGATGTCCAGCCACATGATCGCCTTCGGAACCTCCGGGGCGACGCCCAAGCACCGGATGGCCCAGATCGCGGCTGGCCTGGGCGTGTTGCCCGGCGTGATCATCGACCAGCACTTCCAGCAACGGAACCGCCTGGGCCGCCTGCTCAGCCTGATTGCCCAGAACCCGAGCCTGCTGGGCCTGGGCGTCGACGAGGACACCGCCGGCGTGGTCGGGCCCGATCACGTCATGGAGGTCATCGGGCGCGGCTCGATCACGGTCGTCGATGGCTCGCTGTCCGAGACGGATGCCTGGGAGATCCACGGTCACCGGCCCCTCATGATCAGCGGCGTGGTGCTTCATTCGCTGCCCGCCGGCTACCGCTTCGATCTGCGCCGTCGCGAGCGGGTCGCGACCCCCGCCCTGCACGCCCTGCCGGGCGCCGAGGCGGCCTCCAGCTAGCCCAGCCGGCGGCATTCGCCGCGCACCAGGAGGATCTCACGTGGCCCAGACCGCTCCGGCCTGCCGCACCCGCCGCCGCGCCCGTCGGGTGGAGGGCGCCGCCCCGTCCGGTCCGGCCCCGACCCTGCGGATCCTGGAGACGCGCGTCCTGCGTGGCCCGAACTACTGGGCGCGCGAGCCGGTCGTCCGAATGCTCGTCGACCTCGGCGTCCTGGAGGACTTCCCCTCGGACAAGATCCCCGGCTTCAACGACGCGCTGATCGCGCTCCTGCCGACCCTCGAGGACCACGCCTGTTCCCTCGGCCGCCGCGGCGGCTTCATCACCCGCCTTCGCGACGGCACGTGGGCCGGCCACGTGGCCGAGCACATTGCGCTCGAGTTCCAGATCCTGGCCGGCACGGACGTCCGCCACGGCAAGACGCGGGCGGCGGGCCCGGTCGGCCAGTACAACTGCATCTACGAGTACCGCGAGGAGCAGGTCGGCCTCGAAGCCGGCCGGATGGCCGTGCGCCTGGTCAACCACCTCGTCGCACCGGACGATCCCGAGGTCTTCTTCGACTTCGCGCCGGAGCTCGAACGACTGATCCGGATCGCCGAGCGCCAGGCATTCGGGCCGTCGACCCAGGCACTCATCGACGAGGCGGTCAGCCGGGACATCCCGTTCATCCGGCTCGACCGCCATTCACTCGTCCAGTTCGGCCACGGCCTGTACCAGAAGCGGATCCGCGCGACGATGACCTCGCTGACTTCGGCGATCGGGGTCGACGTCGCGTCGGACAAGAGTCTGACCAACCAGCTGCTCGACTCGGCCGGCCTGCCGGTCCCGCGCGCCGAGGTCGTCACGACGGACGAAGAGGCGCTGGCCGCCGCCCGGCGGCTCGGATTCCCGTGCGTCGTCAAGCCGCTCGACGGCAACCACGGACGCGGAGTCCACCTCGACCTGCGCTCGGAAGAGGCGGTTCGGGCCGCGTTCCATGGCGCGCTGCGTGAGAGCCGCTCGGGCGACGTGATGGTCGAGACGTACGTCGCCGGGAACGACTACCGCTGCCTGGTGATCGGCGGCAAGGTCGCGGCGATCGCCCAGCGTATGCCGGCCTCGGTCACCGGGGACGGCGAGCACACCGTGCGCCAGCTCGTCGACATCGCCAACTCGGATCCGCGTCGAGGCATCGGCCACGAGAAGGTGCTGACCAGGATCAAGGTCGACCAGGCCGCCGAGGAGCTGGTGCGCGCCCAGGGCTTCGGGCTCGACGACGTCCTGCCGGCCGGGACCTGGGTCAAGCTCGCGCTCACCGGCAACATGTCGACCGGCGGAACGTCGATCGATCGAACGATCGAGGCGCATCCGGACAACGTCGAGATCGCCGAGACCGCGGCGCAGATCGTGGGTCTCGATGTCGCCGGGATCGACTTCATCTGCCCGGACATCGCCACGCCGGTGCGCGAGACGGGTGGCGCGATCGTCGAGGTCAACGCCGCGCCCGGGTTCCGGATGCACACCCATCCGACCGAGGGCGAGCCGCAATACGTCGCCCGGCCGGTGATCGATCTGCTCTTCCCGGCCGGATCATCGGCGCGCATCCCGATCATCGCGGTGACCGGCACGAACGGCAAGACGACGACCGTCCGGATGATCGCCCACATCCTCAAGCTGATGGGTCGGCGGGTCGGGATGACCTCGACCGACGGCATCGTGATCGACGGCCGGCTGATCCGGAAGGGCGACATGAGCGGCCCGAAGTCGGCCCAGATGGTCCTCCAGAACCCGACCGTGGATACCGCCGTCTTCGAGGTCGCCCGGGGCGGCATCCTGCGCGAAGGGCTCGGTTACGACCGCAACGACGTGGCCGTCGTGACCAACGTCACAGCCGATCACCTGGGCCTCGGCGGGATCACCTCGATCGGCCAGCTGGCCAACGTCAAGGGCGTGGTCGTGGAGGCGGTGCCCCGCTCCGGGACAGCGGTGCTCAATGCGGACGACCACCTCGTCTATCGAATGGGCCGCCACTGCGCCGGCCGGGTCGTGCTCTTCAGCATGTCCACGAGCACGGGCGAGGACGGCTTCGATCGCGTCGACGGGCACACCGGGCGTGGCGGCGCGGCGTTCTGCCTGGAATCGTCGACCGAGGGTGAGCTGATCGTGCTGCGTCTCGGGTCGCGGACGATGCCCGTCCTCTACACCCACCTGATCCCGGCGACGTTCGGTGGCCGGGCGCGCATGAACGTGGCCAACGCGCTCGCCGCGGCGGCCGCGGCGTGGGCCGCCGGTGCGCACCTGCACGACATCCGCCAGGGCCTGCGCACATTCACGACGTCGTTCTTCCAGGCGCCCGGGCGGCTCAATCTGCTTGACGTCGCCGGTGTCCGTGTTGTCATCGACTACTGCCACAACGTCGACGGGATGCGCCAGCTGGCCGATTTCGTCGGTCGGATGATGGTCCAGCCGCAGACCAAGGCCGGGCGGATCGGCGCCGCGAAACACGGGACGAGGACCGGTCGCGCGATCGGCGTCCTGGGGATTCCCGGCGACCGGCGAAACGAGGATCAGCGCGAATACGGAGCGATCGCCGCGGGGGCCTTCGACGAGATCATCGTCCGCGAGGACAGGAACCTGCGAGGGCGCGGGCCGGGCGAATCGGCCTCCAACGTCGTCGAGGGGATCCGGGCGGCAAGGGCCGCGGGCTCGGCCCGGGCGACACGGGCGGACAAGGTGCTCGAGGAGATGGCCGCGGTGCGGACCGCGCTCCGGCGTGCCGTCCCAGGCGACCTCGTGGTCTGCTGCGTCGACGACGCGATCGCGGTCTACCGCGAGGCGATGTCGGCGTCGGGTAGCGCACGGGGTGGGACGGCGTTCACCGACCCCGGCGAGCTGGAGGCGCCCGAAGGCTGACAGGTCCGACGAGCGCGGCTCGCTTGCTGGCCTTCCGGTCAGGCGCGTCGCGGGCGGCCCTGCAGGCGCGGGACCAGCGACGTGAGCTCCGATCCAACGTCGACCGGCCGCGCACCGAGGCTCGACAGGAGCTCGAAGACCTCCTCGCGCTCCTCGTGGCACATCAACACGATGACCCGCTGGGCGTCTGGACGACCGCCGTTGACCACGGCCCCGGCAACTCCTTTCAGCTCGGCCTGCAGTGCCTCGGTCTCCGATCGGTAGACCGGGACGTCGCCGGCCGGGACGCCCGCGGCCTTGACCCCGGCCAGCAGCTCGCCCACGACCGACTCGGCGGTCCGGCCGCGCAGGTATTTGAGCGTCTCCTTGATGGCGACCCGCTGCGCTCGGCTTGCGGCGATCCGGCCGATCCCTCGGAGGGTGTCGTCCGGTCGGTCGCCGGCGGTTCCGATGATCGCGGTGATCGGGGCGGCTCGCGCGGCGGCTCCGGCAGCGATCCCCTCGGCCACATCGAGGAGGGCCGAGAGCCCCGCCTCGTTATGGGCGAAATCGACGATGACGACCCGGGCGCCGAGGCGGAACAGGTTGAGCCGGCCCGGGGACCGTTCCGCGCTCGGCGCGAAGTCGGTCAGCCCGTCGCGGACCTGGGCGATCGTGGCACCCAGCCCGCGCGCCCCGGCGGCGGCGGCCAGGGCGTTCGCCACGTTGTGCCGGGCCAGGCCGCCGATCGTGATCGGCACGCGGGCGACCTCGACGATCTCTCGTTCGGTCTCGCCGTCCGCCTCGACGATGACGCCACCGTGCACCAGGTAGGCGCGGCCGCCGGCCGCCCGGTGCCGCCGAACCGCCCGTGAGCCACGGCCGCCGAGCGTGAACAGGGCGACCCGCGCCCGAACCCGGCGAGCGACCGCCGCCACCAGCGGGTCATCGGCATTGAGCACGACCCAGCCGTCCGGCCGGGTGATCCGGCAGATCGTGGCCTTCACCTCGGCCAGTTCGGGCAGGGTATGGATGCCCTGCAGGTCGAGATGGTCGGATGAGATATTGGTCAGGATGCTGGCGTCGTTCGATTCGTAGCCAACGCCGCGCAGGACGATGCCGCCGCGCGCGGTCTCGAGCACGGCCACGTCGACGTCGCGGCGCGCCAGGACCTGCTGCGCGCCGCCGGGTCCGGTCCAGTCGCCCGGCTCCACCATCCGTTCATCGACCAGGACCCCGTCCGAGGTCGTCGTCCCGATGTGACGGCCGCCGAGCATGAGGATGTGGGTGATCAGCCGGGTCACCGTGCTCTTGCCGTTGGTCCCCGAGATGGAGGCGATCGGGATCCGCCGCTCGGTGTCCCGGATCCATGTTGGCGGGGTGGCCCGCGCCTCTGCCAGCCGGGCGTTCCAGCGATCCAGCAGTCGCTGCTGGGCGCCCGTCAGCTGGGCGGCCCGTGACGGGGAGACCTCCCGGCCGACGAGGGCGACGGCCGCCTCGGCGAGGGTAAGGGCGCGCTCCGCCCCGACCCACGGAAAGGTCACGATCCAGTGACCGGGGTCAGACGAGCGATGGACGGCCAGGCCTTGGCGGCCCTCGCCGTGCTCGATGCGGAGCCGGCGGATCCAGGCCGCGACCGCCCCCACGCCGTCGGGCCAGGCGCGCGCCGGCACGCTCGCCCCGAGCCAGACCAGGGCGTGCCGTCCAGGATCGCGTTGGCCGTAGAAGGTCCGTCGCTTGCCGACGGCGAACTCCAGCTTGACCACCGGCTCCAGCCGGTAGACGTTGGGTCCCTCCAGGAGACGGGTCTCGACCAGTCGCACGGTCCGCGCAGGATAGCAAGCGCCCGCGTCGCTAGACTTCGGCCATGGACGCCCCGACGAGCCCGATCATCACGCCCTCGATCGCCGAGCTGGACGGCCTGCGCGCCGTCATCGCCAGCGATCTGCCGAAGTACCTGGCCAATCTCGAGCGCCTGGTCAACATCGACTGCGGGAGCTACACGCCGGCCGGCGTCAACGAGGTGGGTCGGTGGACCGGCGAATACCTGGCCGAGCTCGGGGCCGCCGTGGAGTACCGGCCGGACCCCGGCGTCCGCCTCGGAGACACGGTCGTGGCCACGTTCAGCGGCCAAGCCGGCGGGCCGCGGGTCCTCCTCATCGGTCATCTCGACACGGTCTTCGACCCGGGCACGGTGGCCGTTCGGCCCTTCCGGCTCGAGGACGGGATCGCCCACGGGCCCGGCGTCACCGACATGAAATCAGGCCTGCTCGCCGGCCTCTACGCGCTCAAGGCACTGATCGGCGAGCGCGGCGGCCTGCCTTTCGAGCGTCTCGTCTTCGTGGTCAACCCGGATGAGGAGATCGGATCGCCGTCATCGACGCCGCATATCCGGGCGATCGCCACGGAGGTCGACGTCGCGCTCGTGCTGGAGTGCGGGCGGGCGAACGGCGATATCGTCTCGTCGCGCAAGGGGATCCTGGACACCCGTCTGCACGTCCACGGTCGGGCGGCGCATGCGGGCGTCGAGCCCGAGAAGGGTCGCAGCGCGATCCTCGAGGCCGCCAGGATCGTCACCGACCTGCACGAGCTCAACGGCCGCTGGCCGGGCGTCACGGTCAACGTCGGGGTGATCGGCGGTGGAACGCGTCCCAACGTCGTGCCCGAGGACTGCACGCTCGAGGTCGACGTCCGAGCGACGTCACGCGAGGCGCTCGAGGAGGCGGAGGCGGAGATCCGCCGGATCGCCGAGGCGACCGAGGTCGAGGACACGACCGTCGAGTTCGAGACGATGGCCCGCTGGTGGCCGATGGAGAAGCTGGTCCGAAGCGGTCGGCTCGTCGAGCATGCCCAGGCCGTCGCCCAGACCCTCGGCTTCGAGGTCCGGGACGCCTCGACTGGCGGCGCCTCGGATGCCAACACGACGTCGGGAATGGGCGTCCCGAGCCTGGACGGCCTCGGGCCGATCGGCGGCAACGACCATTCACCGGCGGAATACCTCGATGTCGACTCGATCGTTCCAAGGACCACCCTGCTCGCGGGCCTGCTGTTGGCCATCGCCCACGACCCCGAGATCCTCGCCTGGCGCAAGGACCGCTCATGACCCGCCGGCTGATTTCGTCGGGCGGTCCGTGGGAGGCAACCGCCGGCTACAGCCTGGCGGTCGTCGTCGGCGATTCCTGCTGGGTCGCCGGCACGACCGACGCCGGACCTGTCGGTCGGTCCCTCCATCCGGGCGACATCGGGGCGCAGACCCGGGCGATCCTGTCGATCATCGAGACGGCTTTGACCGACGCCGGTTTCGCCCTGACCGACGTCGTCCGGATCCGGATGTTCGTGACCGACATCTCACGCTCGGGCGAGGTGCTGGCGGTCCACGGTGCGGTTTTCGGGTCGATTCGCCCGGCGGCCACCATGGTCGAGGTCAGGGCGCTGATCGACCCGAGCCTGCTCATCGAGATCGAGGCGGACGCCCGGCGAGGCTGATTCACTACGAGCGGTCTCGACGTCGGCGAGGCGCCGCCGGCGGAGCGCGGCGCCATGGGGCCACGCGGATCGTCGGGCGCGACTCACAGGCAACGCCAGTGCTTCGGAGCACGTGAGGGCAAGCGCCTCGCGAGGTTCGCGCGACCCACAGGCGCGGTCTTCCGTCGAGCGATTGGGATTTCGTGTCCTCGGTCTCCAATCGCGACTGTTGGTCGCGGCCGCCCGACCCAGGACCCGCGTCCCGTCCATGGCCGCCCAGCCAGGATCTGCAGGCGGGCAGGACCCGCACGGCGGCGCGGCCACTCTCCGCCTCCGTCGGCGCGATCAGAGCGGGAGCTCAGCCAGCCCCAGCGCCCGGGCGACGGCGACGAGCAGCACGCCGCCGATGAGCCCGATGAACAGGTTGCGCCGCCAGGCCGTCAACGCCGCGCAGACCGCAACCGCCGCCCACTCGATGCCGACGTGGAAGGTCGGCGTCCCGCCCTCGGTCGTCACGACCATGATATTGACCGCGGCCAGCGCGGCGAGCACCGCCGGCCCGACCAGCCGCAGGTATTCGAGGGCAGCCGCCGGCAGGCGCTCGATCCCCGGCGCGAGCATGGGCAGCGCTCGAGACGGGTAGGTCACGAGGCCCATCAGCAGGGCGAGCCCGACCAGCTCGAGGCTCATGGCAGGCCCTCCTCGTCCGGGGGTGGCGCCGGGTGCTCCGGCCCGTGCACGTCGTGCCCAAGGAGGTGAGCCCCGGGCATCGCGTAGCGCTCGGCGGAAGCCGGTGTCCCGAGCGCCGTACGCTCGTCCGCGATGGCGCGGGGGACGGCCATCCCGAGCAGCGGGCCACCCAGCCCGCCGACGATACCCCCAACGCCCGGGCCGGCGACAAGGCTGAACGTGACACCCAGGATTGCGCCGCCGAGTGCCGCGACGAGCTCACGCCGGCCGGTGACCAGCCCGACCGCGAGCCCGACCATGGCGGCCGGGAAGACCACGTCGAGCCCGAATCGGGTCGGATCCGGAATCTGCGCCCCAAGGGTCACCCCGACCAGGGTGGCCAGGTTCCAGGGTATGAACGTGGAACCGATCGCGGCGATCCAGTAGCCGCTCTCGTCGGACCGGCCCAGCCGCTCGAAGTGGGCGATCGAGAGCGCGAACGCCTCATCCGTGAGGACGTGTGCCATCAGGGCTCGCCTCGGTCGCGGCGTCGTCCGGAGCCAAGGCGCGAGAGCCGCCGAATAGAGGAGATGGCGCGCGTTGAGCAGCGCCGTCAGCAGGATGACCCCCGGCCAGGCGACGCCTCCCGCGACATAGCCGACCGCGGCGAACTGGGCCGCACCGGCGAACACCAGGGTGCTCATCGCGACGGCCTCGACCGGCGAGAAGCCAGCCTCGCGCGCAGCCAGGCCGTAGACGAATCCGAAGCCCATCGCCGAGAGGCCGATCCCCAGGGCTTCGACGGCCAGGCGCCGGCGGCTCGCCCGCAGGGCTTCCCCGTCGGTCACGACAGCAGGCTGGGGTGCCGCCACGAACCGGGTGCCGCTGCGACGAGTCTCAGGTCAGCGCAGGAACGTCTTGCCGCAGGTGCCGTCGCACACGACGTAGACCGCGTGCTTCTCGGCGGCGTAGCCCGCCACGTGAAGCAGGCCCGGGCAGCCCTTGGTCGGGCACTTCCAGACCCACCACCGCTCGTTGTTGTCGAGCGGCGTCGTCTCCGCCGCGAGCTTGCCCGCGAGATCTTCCTTGGCCGCAACGAGCACAGCGATCCGGCTGGCTCGTTCCGCCTCGGACTCGCTTGTGTACGGGTAGTTCTGGCTGACGTTGGAAGTCACGGGCCCCTCCCTGCGCGTGTCGGACGCCGAGTATCGCACGGCCGATGGCCGTGCGGGATCAGAGGACGGCCGGCAGCCCTGCGCTCCGGGGATCGGTGGCGGCTGCGAGCGAACCGTCGGTCGCAGCCGGACCGCCGTCGACCAGCTCGATCGCGTGCTCCTGCCCGAGGTTGGGGTCAAACGGGGCGGCCAGCGTGACGGGATGCCCAAGGGCCTCGAGCGCCTCGGCGACCCCCGCCCGGTGGCGCGACTCCAGGCGGACCTCGATCGGCGGCGCGAAATGGGCGGCCGGCTCGACGTACCAACGCGGCGCCGTCACTGCCGTCCGGATATCGACGCCACCGTCGACCAGCGCCGAGACCAGCTGGGCATGGACCTGCGGCTGGGCGTCGCCGCCCATCGAGCCCGCCACCACCCACGGCTCCGCCCGGCCGGGCCGGAACAGCATTCCCGGCAGCAGCGTGTGGAGCGTTCGCTTGCCCGGCTCGAGGACGTTCGGGTGCGCCGGATCCAGGCTGAAGTAGCTTCCGCGGTTCTGGTAGTGGATCCCGCTGTCAGGATCGACCACGCCGGACCCGAACCCCAGGTAGTTCGACTCGATCAGGCTGACCGCGTTGCCCTCCGAGTCGACCGCGGCGAGGTAGACCGTCCCGCCTCCCGGCGGGTTGGTTGCGACGGCGGGCCGGGCCGCGCGGCGCGGGTCGATCCGCTCCGCGAGGGACCGGGCATAGGTCGGGTCGGTCAGCCGGTCCACCGGGATGTCCCGGAAGGCCGGATCGGTCAGATGGGCATCGCGGTCGGCCATGGCGAGCTTCGCCGCCTCGATGCCCAGGTGGATCCAGGCAGGATCCGTGACCCCCTCCGGCCCGAACGCGGCAGCCGGCGCCGCCTCGAACTGCGCCAGGATCGAAAGCAACTCCAAAGCCACGACGCCCGAGCTGTTCGGAGGGTGGGTCGTCACCCGGACGCCCCGGTAGTCGATCGAGATCGGCTCGCCCCAGTCGGATCGGTGAGCGGCGAGGTCCGAGCGCGCGATCGGCGAGCCGGCGGCGGCCAGGCCGCGCACCTGGCGAGCCGCGAGATCGCCGTCGTAGAAGGCATCGAAGCCCTCTCGTGCGAGGGTCTCCAGCGTCGCGGCCAAGGCCGGTAGCCGGACCCGCTCGCCGGGCCGCCACGGCCGTGCGTGCGGTCGAAAGACGGCAAAGAACCCTGCGCTCGGGCCGACAGCCTCGGCGACGAGCGGCGCGGTCGCCTCGACTGCGTCGATGAAGCCGTCCCAGGCCGGGAACCCCTCGCGCGCCAGCTCGATCGCGGGAGCCAGGATGGCGTCGCGCGACAGGCGCCCGAACCGTCGATGGGCGTCGCCCCACGAACGGACCGCCCCGGGCACGGTGATCGGCAGCGGGCCACGCAGCGGGATCGTCCGCAGGCCCGCCTCGCGCAGAGCGGCCGCATCCGCCCCGGCTGGAGCGCGACCGGAGCCGTTGAGGGCCAGTTGCCGGCCGGTCGCAGCGTCCCAGAGCAACCAGAACGCGTCGCCACCCAGGCCGCAGCTGCTCGGCATGACCACGCCGAGGACCGCATTGGTCGCGATCGCCGCATCAACCGCCGATCCGCCGGCGCGCAGGATGGACGATCCGGCCATGCTCGCCAGGTGGTGCGGCGCGACGACCGCGCCCCGCGTGCCACGCGCGAGCGGGACCGGAGCCCAGGGTCGCCCATCGGTCATGGCGGGGCATCACCGAGGAACGCCGGGGACTCGACACCGTCGATGTGGTGCTCCTGTTCGCGCAAGCGGGAGAGCGGAACAAGAGCGACCCCCAGCAGGGCGAAGGTCGCCAGGAGCATTCCGTCGATGCCGCCCCAGTCGGCCGCCACGCCCCCGATCAGGCTGCCGCTGATCTGGCCGATCGCCAGGAAGACGGAGTATAGGCCCATGATCGCGCCGCGGTCTCCGGGGAAGCGCTCGGAAATGTCGGCGAGCAGCCCGAGCGCCGCCGGCGTCGCGCCCGCCAGGACGAACAGCCCGGCGCCCGCCAGGAGGCCCGCCCCGAGCGGAACGATCGCCGGCAGCCCGCCCGAATGATTGACTCCCAGCCCCGCGCCGACCAGGACCGCCCCGCCGAGGATGCCGTACAGGATGATCGTGGTCCGCCGCATCGACTTGAAGCGGTTACCCCAGTAGAGCAGGCCGGCACCGAAGACGACCGCGATCGCAATGGCCGCAAGGGTGATCTGGTTGGCATCGAACCCGCGCATCAGCACCTGCTCGGGGAAGTCGGGATTGGGCTGCGAGAACTGGAAGAGCGACTGGCTGAACCAGAGCCCGATCGACGCATTGACCGCGATCCAGGTCGGGGCGAGGAGCAGGACATGGGCCGAGCGGACGAGCTCGAGGTAGCGGCTGAATCCGACATGCCGGGCAGCGACCGCTTCTCGTTCACCGGCCGGATCCTTCACCCCGCCCAGGTAGATCAGGAAGGAGACCCCGTAGATCAGCGCGTTCAGGAAGAAGGCCGTCGGCCCGATCGCCTCGAACAGCTTGGGGGCGACGATGAACCCGACGCCCAGCCCGGCGAGCGTCGCGCCCTCGAAGCGTGCCGCGGCCCTTCCTCGCAGCAGCTCGTTGCCGGCGGTCGCCAGGGCGATGAAGCCGAGGATCGACGGGACGCTGGCTGCCGTCGAAGCGCCTTCGAGCAGGCGCGTGGCGCCGAGGATCGGGAGTTGCGTCGTCAGGCCGGTCAGCACCACGGCGATCCCGCCGAAGACCGGCCCGTAGAGCATGACCCGATGGTGGCCGAGGCGATCCGACAAGATCCCGAAGATCGGCGAGAGGACCAGCTCGGCGAGGTAGAACGTCGCGGCGAACAGGCCGACGATCGTCGCATCGACGGGCTGCCCGCCGTGCTCGGGAAGATCCGCCAGGTAGAGCCCGAGCATCGCGCCGGTCAGGCCGGTGCTGAAGCGGAGGGTGAAGGTCCCGGCCAGGACGGCAACCAG
This sequence comes from Candidatus Limnocylindrales bacterium, assembly GCA_030647575.1. Classification (GTDB taxonomy): domain Bacteria; phylum Chloroflexota; class Limnocylindria; order Limnocylindrales; family CSP1-4; genus SPCO01. The sequence goes on from JAUSJS010000321.1 coordinate 12,981, forward strand.
CGAGCGGTCCACTGCGGGATCCTAGCGGCTCTCGCCGGGCTGGACCCGAGCCGTATCATGCCCGCAACGTCCAGGCCGGTTGTCAGGAGGGCCCGACTTGACCCGCGTCGCGATCTTCACCGATTCCGCGTCAGACATGGATCCGAGTTTGGCCGCCGCCGCCGGGATCGGGATCATCCCGCTCGTGGTCAACTTCGGGAAGGACAGCTTCAAGGCCGGGGTGGAGCTCTCGACCGCCGACTTCTGGGATCGGATGGTCGCCCCGGATGCGCCGTTCCCGACGACTGCCGCCTCGTCACCGGGTGAATTCAAGGAGGCCTACGAGGCGGCCTTCACTAGCGGAGCGGATGCGATCGTCTCGATCCACGTCGCCGGCACGCTGTCCGGCACGATCAAGAGCGCCCAGATCGCCCGCGACATGCTGCCCGATCGGGAGATCCACGTGGTCGACTCGCTCGGCGCCTCGATGGCCGAGGGGATCCTCGCCCAGATGGCCGTCGAGCTTGCCGCCGAGGGAAGGTCCGCCGCCGAGATCGCCGAGTTGCTCGAGGCGCGCGCCCCGGACATGGTGATCTACGTCGCCCTGGAGACGCTCGAGTACCTGAAGAAAGGCGGGCGGATCAGCGGCGCGCAGGCCGCCATCGGCACGCTCCTCTCGGTCAAGCCGATCATCGTCGTCAAGCACGGGGTGGTGGCGACTGGCGATCGTGTCCGGACGCGATCGAAGGCGCGGGAACGCCTGATCGAGATGATCTGCGAGCGGCCGGTCGAGCGGCTCGTGATCCTGCACACCGGCAGCCCGGACGTCGAGGCATTCCGCGACGAGGTCCTGGCCCGCATCCCCGATGGCCCCAGGGTCGAGGACGTCCAGATCGCCCTGGTCGGGCCCTCGGTCGGCCCCCATCTCGGCCCGGGCTGCGTCGGCGCGGTGGTCCTCTATCGAAGCTAGCTGCGCCCGCTTGCAGCCGATGTACGGTTGCGAAACGGTTGCCTTTGGATTGCGGCCCGGTACCTTTGGCAGGGTGTTCGAAACCTGACCGAGGCTATACTCGGCCCAGAGATGCATTGCGCGCCGGTCGTCGAGCTCGCCTGTTCACGACCCGATGGCGTGCCCCGTGGGGTTGTCCGGGAGACGGCCCAAACCGACGAGGCGGCGTTCGACCGCCCGACACAGAGGATCTCTCTCCAATGACCACCGAGCCCATCGCTGCCCCGATCAATGCCTGGCACGTCGCGCAACAGCAGTTCGATCTCGCCGCCGAGCGCCTGGGCATGGACCAGGGAATGCGCCGCGTCCTGCGTGAGCCACGTCGTGAGCTGACCGTCCACTTTCCGGTCACGATGGACGATGGCAGCGTCCAGGTCTTCACCGGGTATCGGGTCCAGCACAACCTCGGCCGAGGTCCAGCCAAGGGCGGCCTGCGCTACCACCAGGATGTCTCGCTCGACGAGGTCAAGGCCCTCGCCATGTGGATGACCTGGAAATGCGCAGTCGTCGGCATCCCGTACGGTGGCGGCAAGGGCGGCGTGATCGTCGATCCCAAGAAGCTCAGCATGAAGGAGCTCGAGGGCCTGACCCGCCGCTTCGCGACCGAGATCGAAGTCCTGATCGGCCCCGAACGAGATATCCCGGCACCGGACGTCAACACCAATGCCCAGGTCATGGCCTGGATCATGGACACCTATTCGATGCACCAGGGCTACACCGTCCCGGGCGTCGTGACCGGCAAGCCGATCAGCCTTGGCGGCTCGGAAGGCCGCTACGAGGCGACGGCCCGCGGCTGCGTCTACACGATCGTCGAGGCCGCCCGCCATCTCGGTCTCGACCTCAAGACCGCACGGGTGGCGATCCAGGGCTTCGGCAATGCCGGGTCGATCGCGGCTCGGCTCATCTCGGAGGAAGGCTCGACCGTCGTCGCTGTCTCTGACTCGACCGGGGGCATCCACAACCCGGGCGGCCTCGACGTCGCCCGCGTCATCGGCTGGAAGAAGGAGCACGGCACGGTCCAGGGCTTCCCCGGCGCCATGGACATCAGCAATGCCCAGATCCTCGAAGTCGACTGCGACATCCTGATCCCGGCGGCCCTGGAGAACCAGATCACCGAGCGGAACGCCGGCAAGGTCAGGGCCAGGCTCATCGCCGAGGCCGCCAACGGACCGACCACCCCGGACGCCGACCTGATCCTGGCTCGCAACGGCGTGTTCATGATCCCGGACATCCTGTGCAACGCCGGCGGCGTGACGGTCAGCTACTTCGAGTGGGTCCAGGACCTCAACCGCGACCACTGGAGCGAGGCCGTCGTGAACGAGAAGCTTCGAGGGATCATGGTCAAGGCGTTCGGCGAGACCCTTGAGATCGCCAAGCGCGAGGACTGCGACATGCGTACCGCCGCCTATCTGCTGGCCGTCGACCGCGTCGCCAATGCGATGGCAATGCGCGGGCTCTACCCGTAACCGCGCACCGCGCGAACCGAAGCCCCGAGCGTCGCTCGGGGCTTCTTCATGGTCCGGGTGGGCCCTGGGCTCCCTCGCCTGATCCCGAGCCAGCGCCCGTGTGCGCTCCACGACCATAAACGACCACCTGCAGTCCACCCCCGCGCGATTCGGGCAGGTGGCGCACGGTTTCGGAGCCGTTCGGCTCGAATCCGTCCGGATCGTGCAGGTGGCGCCCAATCCAGATCCCGAAGCACGTCCATCGGACCGATATGGTCGTGACATGAACAGCCCCTACTCCCTGCTTTCCTGCCGTACGTCCACCACGTGCACCCTGGGCGGCGTTCCGGCCGCCTGCCGACGGACTCGGGGGCTGGCTGGGGATCGGGCCACGCTCGGCCCCGGTGCGACAACGGGAGGGGGAGGTCCGGGCGACCCTCGCATTCAGGCCGAAGGCTCACCACATGAACGGTTGGCAGGAAACCCAGCATCGAACAGCGCGCCGGCCGTCGCGTGCCGGGCCGGCGAACACGCGCCCGCGCCGGCCGCGCCGCGGCAGACCACCACTCGATGGCGGACGGCGACTCCCCCGGTGCTAAGATTCCGGCCCATGCTCGACCATGAAGAGAAGTTCCTGTTCAAGGAGGAGATCCTCCACCTGTCCAACGCCGTGGCGGAGCCGGGCGTCCTCGACAACGTGGAGGACCTGCTGACCGACGTCATCACCAGTCCGCGCTTCGATTCAGAGGTGTTCACCCTGGAGCGCAGCCTCCAGGTAATGCTCGGGCCGCGCGCCGGCACGACCCTGGTCGGGCTGCTGACCGTGGCGCCGGAGGTCTTCGACGAGGTCGCCGAGGTGCGCATCCCGTCCGAGCTCCACGAGCGCCTGGTCGCCTGGCGTGCCCGCTTCGGCCTGGCCATCGACAACGCGCTCAACTTCCTGAACAACCCCGACGGCATCCAGGGCCACAACTTCGCGACCCAGATCGCGCACGTCGAGGATCGCCGGGTCCTGCAGGGCCGACTGACCCTGGTCCGCTACAACAACGAGCCGCAGTTCTTCATGGCCGACGCGAGCGTCTTCCTCAGCCTCGTTGCGGACATCATGGAGCGGCTCGGGCCGTACCTCGAGTCGGACGCGGTGGAGGCAGAGACGCTCGCCCGCCTGCGTGACGCGATCCAGCTGATCGAGCGCAAGACCGCCAGCCGAAACTGACCGGCGCGATGCGCCACGTCTATCTCGCCGCCACGGGCCAGAACCGGGGCAAGACCACGGTCAGCCTCGGCGTCCTCGACGGGTTCCGGCGCCGCGGCCTTTCGACCGGATTCATGAAGCCGGTCGGCCAGCGCACGGTCATCGAGGACGGTGTGCCGGCCGACGAGGACGCCATCCTCATGCGCCACGTCTTCGGGCTGCCCGAACCGCTCACCCAGATGAGCCCGGTCCACATCCCGCGCGGCTTCACCCAGACCTACATCGAGGGCGGGTTCGTGGAGGACCTGCCCGCCAGAATCCGGACGGCGCACGCCGCATTCAGCGCGGAGCGCGACATCCTGCTGATCGAGGGCACCGGGCATGCGGGGGTGGGTGCGGTCATCGACCTTTCCAATGCCGCCGTCGCCGCGATGCTCGGCGCTCCCGCGGTCATCGTCTCCGAGGGCGGCGTCGGGCGCCCGATCGATGAGATCGTGCTCAATGCGGCGCTTTTCGAGCGGCAAGGGGTCCACGTCGCGGGCGCCATTGTCAACAAGGTCGACCTGGACGCGAAGCCGGGCCTCGCCCGGACCCTGGAGCGCGGGCTGGCCCGTCATGGCATCCCGTTGCTCGGCGTCCTGCCGTACCGCCCGCTCCTCTCGAATCCGACGCTGGCGATGGTGCTCGAGGGCGTCCACGGCGAGACCATCAATCCCGGTCCGGATCTCGACCAGGTGATCGGCGGCGTGGCGATCGGGGCGATGGAGCCTGAGCACATGCTCCAGCGGATCGGCCCGCGCAGCCTCGTCATCGTTCCCGGCGACCGCGCTGACGTGATCCAGGCGATCGTCGGCGCCCACGTCGATGGCGACGCCGACGAGACGGGAGCGCTCGGTCTCGTGCTGACCGGCGGTTACCGGCCCGATCGCACCGTCGTGGACGCCATCCGCAGGGCGAACCTGTTCGCCACCCTCGTGCCCGAGGACACCTACGTCGTCGCTTCGGAGGTCCATGACCTGCTGGTCAAGACCCACGCCTCGGACGCCGGCAAGATCACCGAGATCAAGGCCCTGGTCTGGCAGCACCTGTTCATCGACCGCGTCCTGGCGGTCGCGGCGGAGGCCGACGTCTGATCAGGTCGTCACGGGGCCGGCGCCCAGTGGTTCGTTGTCGATCAGACGGGTCGTGCCGAAGCGAACCGCCAGCGATAGCAGCGCCGGGCCGTCGACGCGCTCGAGCTCCCGCAGCGTCCGACTGTCGGCGACCGAGACGTATTCGACGTCGGCGAGCGGTTCCGCCATCAAGGTCTCCCGGATCGCGTCACGCAGCGCCTCGGCCGATCGTTCGCCGGCTTCCCAGCTGGCCCGGGCGGCGAGGAGGGCCTGGCGCAGGATGGATGCCGCGGCTCGCTCCCCCGGCGAGAGGTGGACGTTCCGCGACGAGAGGGCGAGCCCGTCGGGCTCGCGGACCGTTGGGCAGGCGATGACCTGGGTCGGGATCGCCAGGTCTCGCGCCATCTGGCGGATCACCATCACCTGCTGGGCATCCTTCTGCCCGAAGTAGGCGTGCTCGGCGCCCACCAACCCGAAGAGGATGGCGACGACGGTGGCCACCCCGTCGAAGTGTCCCGGCCGGGCCGCGCCCTCGAGCGGCTGCGCGACCGCGCCCACCGAGACGGTCGTATCGGATCCCGGTGGGTAGACCTCGGCCGCCTCGGGGGCGAACACGAGGTCCACCCCCTCGCTCTGGCAAATCTCGAGGTCGCGCGCCTCATTGCGCGGGTACTTCGTGTAGTCCTTCGCAACGTTGAACTGGCGAGGATTGACGAAGATCGAGACGACCGTCGTCGCATCGGCCGCCCGCGCCTGACGGATCAGCGCCCGGTGGCCCTCGTGGAGCCAGCCCATCGTCGGAATGAGCCCGACGGGCCGAGCGACATCATCGAGGGCGTCACGCAGTTCGGCGCGGGTTCGGATAATCCGGGTCAAGCGGGCCGGCGATCGATCAGAGGTCGCGATCGAGCGGAATGCCACCGATCGGGACGCTTCCGGCCGGTCGGTCGGACGAGCCACGACCGAGCACGTCGTCGAGGACGGCGTCGTCCATCCGGACCGTCTGCTCCGGGCCCGGGAACGTGCCGGTGGCCACATCCGCGGCGTACGCGGTCGCGGCCTCCCGGATGGTGTCGCGAACGTGGGCGTACGGCCTGGCATGCCGCGGGATGAAGTCGCCCAGGCCGATGAGGTCGGTGATGATCTGGACCTGCCCGCTGCACCCAGCGCCCGCTCCGATGCCGATTGTCGGGATTCGCACGCGCTCGGTGATCGCCGCCGCGAGCTGCTCCGGGACGAGCTCCAGGACCATGCTGAAGGCTCCGGCCTCCTGGACGGCGAGGGCGTCGGCGATGAGGGAGCGGGCCTGGTCGCGGGTCTTGCCCTGGACCCGGATCTTGCCGACGGCGTTGATCGTCTGCGGCGTCAGGCCGATGTGGCCCATGACCGGGATGCCGGCCCGGACAAGCGTCTCGATGATCCGCGCGCTCCGTACGCCGCCCTCGACCTTGACCGCCTGGGCGCCGGCCTCGCGCAGGAAGATTCCCGCGTTCTCTACCGCCTGATCGGGCGTCGCATACGAGAGGAACGGCATGTCGGCCACGACCAGCGCTCGCGTGCTGCCGCGGACGACCGCCTTGGTGTGGTGGACCATCTCGGCCATCGTCACTCGCACGGTCGTCTCGTAGCCGAGCATGACCTGGCCGACCGAATCGCCGACCAGCAGGATCGGAATCCCTGCCTGATCGAGCAGCTGGGCGGTCGGGAAGTCGTAGGCGGTGAGCATCGCGATCCGCTGGCCATCGGCGTAGAGCTTGGCGACGTCGACGATGGTCAGGCGGCGAGGGGTCTCAGACGTGGCGCTCATGCTGGCTCCGGGCTCGGTTCGTTCGTTCGTCCAGTCTGCAGGGCCGCATCGCGTTCGTCCAGCGCCAGCGCCACGCAGTCGAGCAGGCGATCGGCGACCTCGCGCTTGGAGAGCAGCGGCAGATCCTCGCGCGAGCCATCGGCGGCGAGCATCGCCACGCGGTTCGTGTCCGTTCCGAAGCCGGAGCCCGGTTCGGCGACGTCATTGGCCACCAGCAGGTCGGCGCCCTTGCGACGGAGCTTCTCGGCGGCCCGGTCCAGCGAACCGGTCTCGGCCGCAAATCCGACCACGAAGGGCACGGGTCGGAGTGGCTCGCGCGTCGGCGCACCCTCGCTGTCGAGCCCATGGGCGATCCGCCCGACCTCGGCGAGCAGGTCCGGGGTCGGCTCCAGCTCGAGGATCAGGCCACTGCCGCGCTCGAGCTTGCGGTCGGCCGGCCTGACCGGACGGAAGTCCGCGACGGCGGCGGCCATGACCAGGGCATCGAAGCCGGCGGCGCCGTCGGGCGCGTGGGTGGTACGGAGGAGGGCCGCTCGGAGGTCGGCGGTCGATTCGACTCGGACGACGGCCGCCCCCAGCGGGAGGCCGACCTCCACGCTCGCGGCGATCACGGTGACTCGCGCGCCACGTGCCAGCGCCGCCTCGGCGATCGCGACGCCCATCTTGCCGGTCGATCGATTGCCGATGAACCGGACCGGGTCGATCGCCTCGCGGGTCCCACCCACGGTCACGACGATGTGCCGGTTGGCGAGGTCGGCGTCTCGAGCCGTGGCGACGACCGGCGGTCGGGCCGCGGGATCCGGTACGCGGACCTGGCGATCGCCGATCGCCGCGACGACCGCGTCGACAATGCGCGGCAGCTCTGCGAGGCGGCCGACGCCGGACTGCCCGGAAGCGAGCGGCCCGGCCTCCGGTTCGACGATCGTGTAGCCGAATTCGTCGCGCAGGTTGGCGACATTGCGCCTCGTGGCAGGATGCGTCCACATGTCGCCGTCCATCGCCGGCGCGACGATCACCGGCGCGCGTGTCGCGAGACAGGTCGCGGTCACGACGTCACCGGCCAGGCCGGCGGCCATGGCGCCGAGGAAGTGTGCCGTTGCGGGCGCGACGACGATCGCGTCCGCGCTGTCGCCGACCACGATGTGACCGATCCGCCCGTCCTCTGTCAGCTCCAGCAGTTCGGTCTCGACCGGATGTCGGGACAGGGCGGCGAACGAGAGCGGCCCGACGAAGCGGGTGGCCGAAGGGGAGAGCATGACCGCCACGTCGGCGCCCTCGGCCTGCAGGAGGCGAAGCAGCTCGACGGCCTTGTAGGCGGCGATCGACCCGGTCACGCCCAGGCCGATGAGCCGACCCGCCAGGCGTCCAGTCACGTCAGTCCCAGCTCGAGCGGCTCGCCGCCGCCGACCTCGGCGTAGAGGATGGCCAGACCTTTGAGGGTCAGCTCCGGATCGATGGCGTCGATGCCACGCAGTCCGCGGGCCCACGGCGCCGCCGACAGCCCGCCGGTCAGGATCGCCTTGATCCCGGAGGGCTCGACACCGCTCGCCTCGGCCAGCTCTGCCCGGATCCGCTCCAGGAGGCCCGCCGCAAGGGCCTGGTAGCCGAAGATCGTCCCGGCCTGCATCGCCTGGACGGTGTTGCGGCCGATCGCCCGATCCGGCGCGCGCAGCTCGATTCGGGGCAGCTTGGCGGTCCGGGCCGCGAGCGCCTCGAGCCCGAGCTCCAGGCCAGGCGCGATCGCCCCGCCGATGTAGGCTCCGTCGGCGGCCACGCAGTCGAGCGTCGTCGCGGTCCCGAAGTCGACCACCACGGCCGGCGTGCCGTACAGCCGCGCCGCCGCCAGGGCGTTGACGAGTCGATCGGCGCCCACCTCGTCGGGCCGCTCGACCCGGACCGCGATCGGCACGCTCCCTGCGGTCGCGACGAGCAGGGTCTGGCCACCGCGCTCGGCGACCGCTTCGACCGCCGCGGTCAGGGCGGGCACGACCGATGCGAGAGAGATCGCGTCGATGTCGGCCAGGGCGATCCCGTCGAGCGGGAGCAGGCCGCTCAGCAGGAGCTCGAGCTCGTCGGCGGTGGCCCGCGGATTCGTCGCCGCGCGACGCGTCGCCAACAATGCCCCGGCTCGGAAGAGGCCGATCGTGATGTTCGTGTTGCCGATGTCGAGGGCCAGCAGCATGCCGCCGATCATACGCGGCGGGTCCGAGTGTGAGCCGCACCTCCACCGGCCACTCCACCTCATGTACTCGCCCGCAGACGCAGTGAGGTGAGTCGAGTCGATTCGAGGCTGTTCATGGCGCTTCGTGCCAGGCGCCTCGATCTCGTGCGGCGAGCGGCCTTAACCGGGACTGCCGCGGAGCTGCTGTAGCAAGCTCGGCATGTCGAGCAATCCCCAATGGT
>JAUSJS010000324.1 GCA_030647575.1 Candidatus Limnocylindrales bacterium
GCGTCCATCGTGATCTTCACGCTGTTTCGGATGTAGTTGAACGGGGCGCCCAGGCCGGTCCCCTCGAGTTGGGCCTGTGGATCGAACGCCTGCGCGTGCGGGAACCGGTCGGACACCGTGTAGGCGTCCTGGACGTACACCATCCGGCCGTCGTCGATGACCACGTACGGATCCTTGTCGTAGCGCAGGAACGGCGCGATCCGGCCGAGGCGGTCACCCAGCGTCCGGTGGAAGAGCAGCTGGCTGTCGCGCGTGACCTGGTCGCTGATGAGCAGGTCCAGGTCGCGGAAGCGAAGGGCGAACAGGAGTCGCATCATCGTGTTGTCCAGGCGAATCCCGCTCGTCCCCGTCCAGCTGGTGGTCGTCCCGACCGAGCCGCCGGTGTCGCTCTCGCCGGTCGGATAGTCGAATTCCTGCTGGCGCGCACCGACGACGACGTAGGAGCTGTCGCGTTCGCCGAAGTAGATCCGCGGCTGCGAGACCGTCGGTGCACCGCCGGTCGACACCGGCGGCAGGTTGCCGATCAAGAGCCGCGGCTGGCCTTCGCTGGCGACTTCGTTGACTGGGACCATCGTGACCCCGATGCCGTGGGTGTAGACGATCCGCTCGTTGATCCAGCCGACGGCGGCCGGGTTACCCTCGAGCGCCAGCTCTCGCGCCGAGAGCATGACCTGGCGCTCCACGCCGTCGATCGTATAGCGGTCCGTGTCGACATCCGTGAAGTCGTAATACCGGCGCACCGTCTGGAGCTGATCCAGCGTATCCCGCAGGGGGCGGTAGTCCCACAGTCGGGCGCTCCGGAAAGTGTCCGCTTCCGCCTCGATGTCCTCCTGGGTCAGGACCGCCTCGCCGCGGAACGGCCGCTCGGACCAGTTGCCGAGCCCATAGGCCAGCCTGGTCATGGCGATGTTGTTGCCGATGTAGCGCTCTTCCTGGGCGTACTGGTTGGGTTCGACCGTGAAGCGCTGGATCGCCTCCGGGTAGAGCCGCCCGATGATCAGCGAGGCCAGGAACCAGACCGCGATCGTGAACCCGAGCGGCCAGAGCACCCGGGCGAAGGCTCCGCCCACGAGGAGCGCTGCGGCTATCCCGGAGATCACGGTCAGGACGTCGTAGGCGAAGAACTGGGCGTTCTGGTCGGTGAAGCTGACGCCGGTGGCCACACCCCGGGTGCTGTAGACCAGCTCGTACTTGTCGAGCTGATAGCCGAACGCGACGGAGAGCAGGAAGAGACCGGCCAGGACGGCCAGGTGGACCCGGATGGGTGTCGTGAATACGAGGCCGCTCCGGGATGCGCCGACGAGGTACTGCGTGGCGGCCAGCAGCAAAGCGGCCACGACCAGGCCGTTGAACAATCCCTGGAGGAGACGCAGGAACGGCAATTCGAACAGGAAGAAGCCGATGTCCCGGCCGAAGATCGGATCGCTGACGACGCTCGCCGCGTCCGGCGAGAAGGGCACCTGGTGTCCCCACAGCAGGACCGTCTCCCACGCCGACGAAACGGACCCGCCGACCACGATCGCGGCGAACAGCGCGATGACGGTCAGGGCCATGCCCGCCAGCGGGGTCAGGTCGGGCAGGTCGCCGGCCTCGAAGACGACTGCCGAGGGGCCGCCGGACGCGCCGCGGCGATCGCCGAACGCCGATCCCGGCCGACCACCCCGGCCGTCGGCCGCCTGGACGGCCTCGTTCAGCCGATCGAACAGCCCGCGCAGGGAGCTCGTCCCGCCCGAGCCCGGCGGTGGCGCGAGCCGACGGGCGAGCCACAGGTTCGCGAACAGAACGACCGCGGCCAGGATGAAGGCACCGGCAAACAGCCCGAGGGTGGCCGTCAGCCGGGTCCAGAAGACCGAATCGAAGCTGACGCTGGTGTACCACAGGGCGTCCGTCCAGAGGTCGAGCCCGACCCCGAAGAGCAGGACGAGGCCAAGCACGACGACGACCCCGGCAGCCAGCCCGAAGCGACGACCGGCGCGCGCGGCGCGACCACCGACGTTGCCACCGTCGTTTGGACCGCCGGGGCCACGTCGTCGCGGCGGCCCGCCCCGGCGTGGGGGATCCATGATCGGTTGGGGTCGGTCGGCCGGATCGGCTTCGTCCCCATCGACGGCGGTGGCGCGGCGAGACTCCCGATCGGGATCGTCCGGGTCGTCCGGGTCGTCCGGGTCGTCCGGTTCGTCCGGGTCGCCGCCGGCGCTGGGGCGATCCGCGTCCGGATTCTCCCCCGGCGACGCCGCCTCGCGTCGGCGCAGCTCTTCAAGGAAGTCATCGAACAGGTTGCGCATGTCGGGCGAGTCTACGCGCCCGAAGACATCACGGTCTGTTGAGTCCCTCGACGGCTCGGCGAAAGGCGGCCAGGACCGTCTCCGCGAGCACGTTGGGGGGCATCGTCGCGGCGCGGGCCGGTTCGAACCGGAACGCCGCTCGGACGGCCAGCGGCACGAGCCATGGACGGTCGGGCTGGTCAGGGGGCTTGATCAGCCCGAGCCGCATCTGAAGGCGGCCGTCATCCTCCAGGATCAGCCCGGAGAGAGCCCCGCTCATCGCGGGCCCCAGGCGGGCCAGCGGCGGATCGGCAGGCGGGCCGGCATCCGGCGCGACCTGGCGGAAGCTGACGACACCGAGATCATCGACGACCCACAGGATTCCCAGCCACCAACCATCGGGTGCCTCGGTTGGCCTGGAGATGCCGGCTCGGTAAGCGCGTTCACCGATCCGGACCGTCTGCTCGCGCAGGAATGACGGGCCGGGAGGCGGCAGCGGATCGGGCACGAGCGGCAGCATAGCCGCCGCGCCGATCTTGCCCCGAGCGCGGGTCAGGTGGTGGCCTGGTCCTCGGGCTGCGAAGCCTCGACTCCTTCGATGTCGGGCGACGCGCCCTCGGTGGCCGCCTCGCCCTCGGGAGCCGCCTCGCTCTTGGGAGCCGCCTCCGACTGGGCGGTCACGGGTCCCTCCGGAACTTCGATCGAGCGTCCTTCCGCAGCAGCCTCGGCCCGGAGGGCGTCCGCCTCCGCCTGGAGGTTGGCCACCTCAGCCTCGAGCTCGAGCCGGAGGATCTCGCGGCGGACCTCCAGGTCCGGCGGCGCGATCGCCTGCGCTTCGGCTTTGGAGGGGACGTCGCTGGTGTACTCGCCGCTGATCCAGGAGAGCAGGCGACTGCGCGGCGGGGGCGCGGACTTCGACCGGATAATGGACGCCGCGTCGACCGCGGTCACCCCCGGGACGTTCGGCTCGCCGTCAGGTACGAGGTTCGCGCCGCAGGACGGGCACTCGGTCGCGTCCTCCGCGACGGCGGCAGAGCACCAGGAGCAGACACCTGTCATCGGACGTTCCCCCGAACGTGACGCATCGACCATGCGCGCATGCTACCGCGCTGGTTCGTGCCGACGATAGCCCATCGGTCAGGGGCGCGGAAGGGACTCGCCTACCGACCTACTCCCATTCGATGGTCGCCGGAGGCTTCGAGCTGATGTCGTAGACCACTCGATTGACGCCCGGCACCTCGTTGACGATGCGCGACGAGATCTTGCCCAGGACGTCGTACGGCAGCTTTGCCCAGTCGGCGGTCATCCCGTCCTCCGAGGTGACCGCCCGGATCGCCACGACATTGGCATACGTTCGGCCGTCGCCCATCACGCCGACAGAGCGCACGGGCGTCAGGATCGCGAACGACTGCCACAGTGAACGGTACAGGTTCGCCGCCTTGATCTCGTCGATCACGATCCAGTCGGCCTCCCGCAGCGTGTCGAGTCGTTCGCGCGTGACCTCACCGATGATCCGGATCGCCAGACCGGGTCCCGGGAAGGGCTGGCGCAGGACCATCGCCTCGGGCAGCCCGAGCTCCATCCCGACCCGGCGGACCTCGTCCTTGAACAGGTAGCGCAACGGCTCGATCAACTTGAAGCGCAGGTCGGCCGGCAGCCCCCCGACGTTATGGTGGGTCTTGATCTTCTGGGCGGCCTTCGTCTCGGAGGTTGCCGATTCGATGACGTCAGGGTAGAGCGTGCCCTGGGTCAGGAAGTCGATCCGGCCGAGCTTGGTCGCCTCCTCCTCGAACACCCGGATGAACTCGTCGCCGATGATCTTTCGCTTCTGCTCGGGGTCTTCGACGCCGGCCAGCCGCGCCAGGAAGCGCTCGCGACCGTCCACCATGACCAGGCGCATCCCCAGGTCGCGCTCGAAGGTAACCCGAAGGAGCTCCGATTCCTTCTTGCGCATCAGGCCGTGATCGACGTAGATGCAGGTCAGCCGATCGCCCACCGCGCGATGGACCAGGGCCGCGGCGACCGCCGAATCCACGCCGCCGGAGAGGGCGCAGATGACCAGCCCGTCGGAGCCGGTCTGGCGGGCGTGCGCATCGACCCGCTCGCGAATCTCGGCCACGGTCGTCTCGATGAAGTTGGCCGCCGTCCAGGTCGGCGACGCGCCGGCGATCCCGATGACGAAATTGCGAAGCACGTCGCGGCCGCGGGGCGTGTGGACCACTTCCGGGTGGAACTGGATGCCGTAGAGGTTTCGAGTCGGGTCGGCCAGGCCGGCGAATGGCGTCGAGTCGGTCTGGGCCGTCGCCTGGAAGCCCTCCGGCAACCGGGTGATGGAGTCGCCGTGGCTCATCCAGACCGGCTGCTCGCGCTCGATGCCCTCGAACAGGCCGTCGTCGTGGGTGATCGTCACGTTGGCCGGACCGTACTCGCGGCGGGTCGCCGGCAGGACGTCGCCGCCGAGCTCCTGGGCCATCAGGTGAGCGCCGTAACAGATGCCGAGGACCGGAATTCGGCCCGCCCAGATTGCCGGATCCGGGCGCGGCGCGCCTTCGTCATAGACCGAGCTCGGACCACCCGACAGGATGATCGCCCGGGCGCCACGGCGCTCCAGCTCCTCGAACGGTGTGTCGTGAGGCAGCAGCTCGGAGTAGACGTCGAGCTCCCGGACGCGGCGAGCGATAAGCTGGGCGAACTGGCTCCCGAAGTCCAGGACGACGACCGGTCCATTGGCACGGTCTGTCGCGGGTCGGTCGTCGGCGGATCGCTCCGGGGCGGGCGCGTTCAGCGCGGTCTCCAGGTAGGCCTCGACCTCGGCGTCATCGGGCGCAAGGACTCGATGCCCGGCGTTCGCCGCCTCACCGTGGACGGTCTTGCCGCGATCTCGGCCGCTCGGCGGGCGCTCGGCCGGCTGCCGCCTGGGCGGCCCGTTCGCTTCCGCCTCGCTGGACTCCGTTTCGGTCGCCTCCGCCATCGTCGATTGCACCCTCCGCTCGCCGTGCCGCCCGCCAGGCCAAGTGTACCGGCCCGGGCAGGTCCGCCCAGCGATCGATCCCCCGGTCCTGTTCTGCAGGGAAGGACAAACCCGCGCCTCGCCACCCGAACCCGGCCCAAACCGTCGGTCTGCCCGCGCCGCCCGGGCGGATTCCGCCCGACTCGTGCATCGGAAGGAGGTTGTGCCCAATGAGGGACGGTGACAACCGGCCGATCACGCGCTTCTACATGGCCGCGGACCAAGGTCGGGCGTTCCCCCGGGTCCTCACGGTTGACAATCCGCGTCATTTGTCCCCCCGGGAAGAACACCGACCGCGCCGCGCGAGTGCCCGTGCCCGGTCGTCGTTCACTCCCGGTTGCGCATCGCCCCGGCGGCCATCGCGATGTAGCGTTCGAGCTCGTTGGCCACGTCGGGTGGCGGCGCCAGCTCGTGGATCGCGGCTCGCATGTGGAGCAGCCAGCGATCGCGTTCAGCGGGTCCGATGGCGAAGGGCACGTGGCGCATCCGCAGGCGGGGATGACCGCGCTCCTTGTCGTAGGTCGACGGTCCGCCCCAGTACTGGATCAGGAACAGGGTGAGCCGGCGCTGGGCGGGTCCCAGGTCCTCCTCCGGGTAGAGCGCCCGGAGCAATGGATCTCCAGCGACGCCGGCGTAGAAGCGCCCGACCAGCGCCTCGAAGAATGGCGTCCCGCCGGCGCGCTGGTAGAGGCTGACGATCTCGGTCATCCAGGCCGAGGATAGCCGAGCGCGCGCGCTGGACCGAGTCAGCCGCCGGCCACCGACTCCAGGCGACGCTTGAAGGCTTCCAGGTCGAGCGTCGCGGCGCGACGGACCTGGGGCGCAACCATCGACTCGAACATGCGGAAGCGAAGCGGCAAGCCGATCCGCAGGGTCCAGCGCAGCCGAGTCGCGAGGTCGCCCTCGGTCGCGAGGGTCGAGTCGATCTCGATCGTCACCCCGTCCCGATCGCGGCCTCGCAGCCCGAAGGCGCGGCCGGGCTCGAGGTCCGTGATCGCACCATCGAGGACGGTCGACCGACCGCCAACCGTCTGGGCGATGCGCATCTTGGACCCGACCGCCAATGGGCCGCCATCGAGCCGTTCGACCCGGACGATTCCGGACGCGATCAGCCATTCGGGGAACCGCTCCACGGCGGCCAGCTCGGCGAACACGTGGGCCGGCGGGCGCCCGATCCGCGTCTCGATCTCGACCGCAATGGTCACGCCGGATCCTCGGCCGCCTCGACCGGCCGGATGCGGAAGGCTGGGCCTGATCCAAGTCTCTCCGCGGGCGTTCCGTAGCGGAGGATGAGCTCTCGAATGGCCGCCGCGAATTCCACGCCTTCAAGCGGCTCTGCGACGCCGCGAAAGGAGCGCTCGGCAATCGTCACGGTGCACGTCGGATGGGCCAATAGGTTGGCCGCCCAGCTGGCCCCCAGGCCAGCGGCAACGACGATCGATCCGTCTGGCTCATCGACGAAGCCCACGTGCGCCCGCGCCGTCCGGCCGGTGACGCGTCCGCGCGTCTCGATCAGCGCGACCTTGCCCCATCCCGCGAGCTGCTCACCGATGTCCATCGAAGCCTCAGCGGCGGGAGGTTCCGTTCAGCGGCTCCGCTGCCAGGACTTGCCCTCGGTCTGGGTGGCCGGGGCATAGACCATCTCGACCCGCTGCATGTCGCGAATCGTTCGGGCGCCGAGGGCCGCCATCGACTGTCGGAGCGCGCCGACGAGGTTCTCGGAGCCGTCGGTGACGTGGGCCGGCCCGAGCAGGATCCGCTCCAGCGTTCCCACGGTCCCGACCTTGATCCGGGTCCCGCGCGGCAGCGTCGGCGACGGGGCAGCCATCCCCCAGTTCGTGCCGCGACCTGGCGCCTCTTCGGCCCGGGCCAGCGGCGAACCGATCATCAGGACATCCGCGCCTGCGGCAATCGCCTTGGCCAGCTCGCCGCCACGACGCATCCCGCCATCGGCGACGACCGGGACGTAGCGCCCGGTCTCGGCCAGGTAGGCATCGCGCGCGGCCGCAACGTCGCTGATGGCCGTGACCTGCGGTACGCCGATTCCGAGGACCTCGCGGGTCGTGCACGCGGCACCCGGCCCGACGCCGACGAAGACCGCCGCGGCTCCTTGTTCCATCAGCGCGAAGGCGGCCTCGGCGTTCGTCGTGTTGCCGACGGCGACCGGGATCGGCATGTAGCGAGTGAAATCGGCGAGCGAGAGCGGGTCGTAGTCGGTGGCAAGGTGGCGGGCACTCGAGACCTGGCTCTGGACCAGGAAGAGATCGGCGCCGTGCTCGGCGCAGAACGGGCCAAAGCGGCGGGCGGCGCCCGGCGTCGCGGCGACGGCGGCCTTCGAACCTGCGGCGTGGATCTCGTCGAGCCTCCGGGCGATCAACTCTTCCCGGATCGGCTCACGGTAGGCCTCGGTGAGGATGGCCTGGACGTCACTGTCCGGAGCCGTCGCGATCCGCTCGAGCACGCGGTCCGGATCGTCGTAGCGTGCCTGCACGCCTTCGAGATTGAGGACGGCGAGACCACCGAGCCTGGCGAGCGCGCCGGCAAGCCTCGTGTCGACGACCGCATCCATGGCCGAAGCCAGGATCGGGATCGACAGCTCGATGCCGCAGAACGTCTGGGCGAGATCGACGTCGGCGGGCTCGATCGTGTCCGTACCTGGCGCGAGCGACACATCCTCGAAGCCATAGGTCGGCCGGATCGTGTCGACCTTGGAGTGGAAGACACGGCGCTGCGCCGCGCTCGATGCCTCGGAGATCGGGGGTGTCGCCGTTCGATCGATCACGTGGCCCTCATATGCCGCCTCACGGATGGGCTGCCTCCCGACGCAGTCTACCAGCGCTCACGGCGCTGCCCGTCGAGGGTCAGCTCGAACCAGGACGCCCGCGCCGCGTCGGCCAGGTCGTCGCGAATCCGTTCGAGGGCGGTGCGGTAGCCCGGCCACACGACCTCACGGTGCGCCTCGCTCAGTGGCAGCCAGCGCGACCCGTCGTGCTCGTTGGAGAGTCGCGGCTCCCTGCCGGCACTGATCCGTACGGCGAAGACCGCCGAGCTGACGACGGCGTCGAACGACGGCTCGTGGAACTGGTTGACGAGATCAAGGTCGTAGAAGGCCTCGATCGCCTCACGGCCGAAGCCGGTCTCCTCGTGGAGCTCGCGCAACACCGCCGTCGCGATGCGTTCACCACCCTCGACCGACCCCGAGACGCATTGCCACAGCCCCGGAAGGATCCGGCCGGGAGCGCGCCGGATGAGCAGGATCTCGGGCTCGGCTGCACCCGCCCGGTAGATCCAGCAGTCGACGAGGTCAGGACGGATGGGGCTCATCGGCAATCGCGCCGGCACGTGGGACCTTGGACAGAAGCCAGGGCTAGAGCCGCTCGAAGCGCTCGACCGAGAGGACGAAGACGGTCGCGCCGCCCACCTCGACCTCCAGGGGATAGGGCATGAAGAACTCGCCCGGCTCCATGATCGGTGGCATCGGATTGACCACCTGCGTCCGCGACACGCAGTTCGCCCGGACGATGCCCACCACCTCGTCCACGTCGGCGTCCTC
>JAUSJS010000236.1 GCA_030647575.1 Candidatus Limnocylindrales bacterium
GATCCGTCTGGCCGGGTTGTGGTTCGTCGTGCATCGCGGTGGTTGGTTCCTTGCGGGTGGTGGCCGATGGCGGCCAGAGGGTCCTCGTTGTCCGCCTCAGGGTGCGGCTTGCGTGTTCACCTGCGAGCGCTCGGACGGTGAAGTTTCCTGCATGTTGGCGGGGGATGCACGGCCGAGCAGGCGCCGGTCGCCCTCGCCGGCTCCTGGCGCCCCAGCCTCGATCTGCGCACCGGCCGCGGCCGCGGAGGCCACGTCGGCCCGCTCAGCGGCGGGGCTGCCCTCGACCAGGCGCGGATCGCGCGGCAGGCTGACGCTGAACCGCGACCCGGCTCCGACCCGGCTCTCGACGACGATCCCGCCCCCGTGCATCTCGACGATCGAGCGCACGATCGCCAGTCCCAGACCGCTCCCGCTGCCGCGCGCCTCGTTGGCGCTCGAGCCGCGATAGAAGCGCTCGAAGATGTGCGGCAGCTCGGCCGCCTCGATGCCAACGCCGCTGTCGACCACATCGATCCGCGCCCCAGCGGGCGTGGCGTTTACGTCGACCGAGACGGAACCACCACGGCCGGTGAACTTCACGGCATTGGCCACCAGGTTGGCCACGACCTGGCCGATCCGCTGGGGGTCGTGCCGGATCCGGACCGGGGCGGATGGCAGGTGGAGGGCCAGGGCAACGCCGCGTTTCCGCGCTGCCGGTGCGCTCTGCTCCACGGCCGACTCGACGGCCGCCCTGAGATCGTCCGGGCGAAGGTCCAGCAGGACCAGGCCGGAATCGAGCTTCGACAGCTCCAGCAGGTTCTGGGCCAGCCAGTCGAGCCGTTCGATCTGCTGCCCGCTCGACTCGATGAACTCGGCGCGCGCGTCCGGGTCGGCGTCGGCGCCCTCGCCCAGCAGCTCGTTGAACGTGCGAAGCGCGGCCAGCGGAGTGCGCAGCTCGTGCGAGACGTCGGCCAGGAAATCGCGGCTCCGGTCGCGATCGCGCCGGATGATCTCGACGCTCTCCTCGAGACGGTCGGCCATCGCGTTGAACTGGACGGCGAGCTCGGCCAGCTCGGAGGACCCCGCCCGGACCTGGCTCGGTGGCACGCGCCGGCTGAGGTCCCCCTCCGCCAGGCCGCGAGACGCCTCGGTCAGCCGCCGCAGCGGCGTCGTGAAGCGGCGCGCCATGGCGGCCGAGACCACGACGCTCAGGCCGAGTGCGAACAGAGCGATCGCCGCGAGCAGGCCCGTGACGTTGGCCAGCGCGGTCGCCCTGAAGGTGTACGGATTGGACAGCGTGACCTCCACCGCGTACGGCTGGAAGAGGCCACCGGCCGGGTACGCATGACTGACCAGCGCGGATCGCTCCTGGGTCTGGCCGGACGCCGGCTGCGCCTCGAGTGGCATGAGCAGTGGCTCGTCCTCGGCCGGGATGAACGCGACGCCCTCGCCGGTCGACGCAAGGAGCCCGAAGCGGATCTTCACGTCCGCCTGGCCGAGCCGATCCGCGATGACCCGCTGCTGGTCGCGATCCAGCAGGGCAAGGATGACCGCCGGATCGACCTGCCGGTCCGGGCGGACGATCAGGCGACCCTCCGCCGCCGTACGAGCCAGGCTCTGGACATAGGTGCCGACCGTCTCCGCTCGCTGCTCGAGATCCGTCGTCTGCTGGCGGGTGAAGTAGTCATCGAGGCGGTTGATGACCAGCACGGTGACGAGCACAAGGGTCAGGGCGATGACGCTGATGAACGCGAGCGCCAGACGACCCTGGAACGTCCGTGGGAGCAGTCGCCGCAGGCGGCGCGGAGGTCGCACACGTCGCGCGAGGCGCCGGAGGCGGACGCCGCGACCGGTGATTGACTCAGCGCTCGGCGAAGGCGTAGCCGACACCTCGAACGGTCAGGACGAAGGCCGGAGACGCCGGGTCGTCCTCGATCTTGTCGCGCAGGTGGCTGACGTGGACATTGATCGTCTTCTCGTCCTGGTCCAGTGCCTCGTAGTCGCGCAGCAGCTCGAGCAGCTCACTGCGGGTGTAGACGCGACCCGGGCGCGAGGCGAGATGGCGGAGGATCTCGAACTCGGTCGGCGTGAGGCTGATCCTGCGGGTGCCGCGCTGGATGCGCCGGCGCTCCAGGTCGATCAGCAGGTCACCGTGTCGGATCACCCGGCCGCCCGCCGCGTCGGACAGGTCGCCGTACGACCGGCGCAGCAGCGCTTTGATCCGGCTCATGAGCTCGCGTAACCCGAATGGCTTGGTCAGGTAGTCGTCTGCGCCGAGCTCGAGCCCGATGACCTTGTCCACCTCATCGTCGCGTGCCGTCAGGACGAGGACCGGCATCTTCGCACCTGATGCCCGCAAACGGCGCAGGAGCTCGAAGCCGTCCATCCCGGGCAGCCGGACGTCGAGCACGACGAGGTCCGGCGCCTGGTGGGTCGCAATGTCCAGGCCTTCCTCGCCGGAGCGCGCCATGGCGACCTCATAGCCCTCCTGCTGGAGGGCGTACTGGATGCCGCGAGCGACGGCATGCTCGTCTTCGACGATCAGAATGGTGGCGGCCACGGCGCGATGCTACACCGCGTTGGCCGGACGCCTCGCCGACCCGTGGTAAGGTAGGCGCGCTTCCGGGCGCCTCGCCACCCCGGCCCCGCCGGCGAGCCGCAGCCCGCCACCCGACAGCGGACACAATCCAGAGGTTCTCGACATGTCTACCGCTCGCGCGACGCTCGTCGCCGAACACCGCGAGGTTACCGGCAAGAAGGTGTCCACCCTTCGCCGCGCCGGCCGCCTCCCGGCCGTGGTGTACGGCCACGGGATCGATTCGGACAGCATCTCGGTCGATGCCCACGAGTTTGAGCAGCTGCGCCGCCACACCGGTCCGAACGCCCTCGTCGACCTGTCGGTCGACGGCAAGATGGCGCGACCGGTCCTGGTCCACTCGGTCCAGGTCCATCCGGTCAACCGCCGGACGCTCCACGTCGATCTCTTCCTCGTACGCATGACGGAGGAGCTGACCGTCGACGTGCCGCTGGTTGCCACCGGCGACGCCCCGGCCGTCACGCTGCACGGCGGCACGCTGCTGCACCCGAGCGAGTCCGTCCGCGTGCGTGCGCTGCCCGACCACCTGCCGCAGGTGATCGAGTACTCGGTCGCGTTGCTGCTCGACTTCGATACGACGATCCACGTCCGCGATCTGAGCATCCCATCGGACGTCACGCTGCTGACCGACGGTGATGAGATCATCGCCAAGGTCCAGCCGCCGCGCGTCGAGGAGGAGCCGGTCGCGGTCGCCGAGGCGGTCGAGGGTGAGGCGGCGGAGGCCGAAGGTGCCGGCGAGGCAGTCGGCGCCGAGGGTGCCGAAGCGCCTGGGTCCGCCGCAGGCTAATCCAGGCAGCGCGCCCATCGCCGGCCTCAACGTCCCGAGCGGCGACCACTGGCGAAGACGATCGGGGATTGCATCGTCAGGTCCGCCGGCGACAGGAGCGTGAGCCGCTTGCGCATGGTCGCCACCAGGCGATCGCGCAACCTTGGGTCGAGCTCGTCGAACAGGCTCTCCTCGTCGAACTCGGACAGGAAGGCGAGATAGCCGTCAACCGTGAATCGGTGCTCGAGCACGTCCGGCTCGGCCGCCACCTCGGCGAAGCCGGCGCGACGAAGCTCGCGGGCGGCTCGCTCGACCGATGGCAGATCCCCGGACCGCCCGTCCGGCTCGCGGCCACCGATGCCCAGTGACTCCAGGACCTCGTCGAATATCAGGTCCGGCGTGAACGCCCGGTCGTCATGCAGCCACGAGACGTAGGCCAGCACCCCGCCCGTCCGAATGACCCGCCGGGCCTCACGCAGGGCCCGCGCGCGGTTCGGCACGAGCTGGAGGACGAACGACGAGAGGGCGAGATCGAACGTGCCGTCCGGGAATGGGAGGGCGTCCGCGAATGCGACCTCGGTGCGAAACCGCTTGCCCGTCGCGCCCAACGTCCGTTCGGCGAAGGAGTCGGCCATCGCGCGCATCTCGGTGGACGCGTCAACGCCGACAACCGAAACCAGGGGCCAGCGGTCGAGCGCGCCGAAGGCCTGCTGCCCGGTGCCGGTCCCGATGTCCAATACCCGCACCGCGCCATCCGCCAGCCACGGCGCGGCCCGATCGAGCAGGCGCCCGACCGCCGGCGACAGGACCGGCGCCCACCAGCGTGCGTAGCCCTCGGCGATCCGATCGTAGCGCGCGGCCTGGTCAGTCACCCCGGCATCGTGCCATGCCGGATGGCGACGCGTGCCTGTGGCCTGCCTGATGCGTCCGGGGATCAGCCGCCGGTGACCGGCGCTCCCGAGACCCGGCGACGGGCTCGACCCGGCGACCGGCTCGACCCCGTGAGCCGCCGCATGCACGCCAGGATCATTGCGGCTAGCTGTCGGAAGCGACCGCTTCGCTGAGCGGTGGTGGCGCCGGAGGCAGGAGGCCCCGCCCGGCACGACGGCGACCGAGGCCTGCGCGCCGTGCCAACCAGACGCCAAGGGCGGCGATCAGCCCGAGGACCAGCAGGATCGGCAGCCAGACGATGAGGAACCAGATTCCGGCGCTGGCCAGTGCCTGCAGGATGGAGATCAGGCTTGCGGCGGCCTCGTCGACCGTGGTCGCCGGCTGCCACTCCTTGCTCGCCGCCTCGACGGCGACGACCGGGCTGCTGAAGTAGGCGGTCAGCGTGGCGTAGCCGGCGCGGTCATTGAGGTCCTCTAGCTGGGCGCTCAGCTGCTCGATCTGGCCACGGACATCGGTCAGCCGTGCCTCGACTTCGAGGACGTCGCTGATCTTCGTTGCCTTTGCCGCAATGCCCTGGAGCGCCGTTTCGCTGGCCCGCAGGTTCCGGATACGCGCCTGGAGGTCGATGACCTGCCCGGTCACCTCGACCGCCTCGGTCTGCTCGGTGACCACCTTGGTGGTCAGGCCATTCAAGCCGCGGAGGGCGTCCAGTGCCTCCTCCCAGCGGTCGGCCGGGATCCGGTAGGTGATCTGCGCGCTCGGTCGGTCTTCGAAGTTGCTGGTGTTGGAGGCGCCGACATACCCGCCGAGGCTGACGATCGCATCGCGCGCGGTGCGCAGCGCCTTCGGAACGTCGGTCACCTCGAGCTCGATCGAGCCGGTCCGAATGATCTTGGCGTCGTCGCGGGCGCCGATCGCGTTGCTGTCGACGATGCCGTCGCGGTTGGCACCAGCCGGGGCGGCGCTGGGTGCGGCCGCCGCGCCGCCGACGGCTTCCCCGACAGACTGCGGCTCAGGCCGGGACGCGCCGCCCGCGGCGCAGGCGCCCAACGCCATGATGAACACGAGCAGTGCGATGAAGGTACGGATGGTGCGCATCAAGGAGCCCTCCGTGGCTCGTCACGACCGAATGGCCGGTGACGGCACCGCGGAGACGCCAGGCCTGGCAACCGGGTTCCACGAGTACACTCGGCCCGTGGCACTGCATCTGCCCTTCCAGCCTCCGGTCGAGCCGATGCTGGCGAAAGCCGTGGACGCCCTGCCGACCGACGACGGCTGGCTGTTCGAGCCCAAATGGGATGGCTTCCGCGCACTCATCTTTCGCGATGGTGACGAGGTCTACACCCAGTCGCGCGACCTGAAGCCGCTGGATCGTTACTTCCCGGAGCTCGCCGAGCCCTTGCGGGCGGCCCTGCCCGAGCGCTGCATCCTGGATGGCGAGATCGTCATCGCGCAGGACGGGGCGCTCGCCTTCGAGGCGTTGCTCCTGCGCATCCACCCGGCGGCGTCTCGGGTTCGACTGCTGGCCGCCGAATCGCCCGCCAGCTTCGTGGCCTGGGATCTGCTGGCGCTCGAAGACGAGGATCTGCGGGCCGTGCCGCAAAGCGAGCGGCGGGCACGACTCGAGACCGTCCTCGGCGGCGCCGCGCCGCCGGTGCACCTGACGCCAGCCACGCGCGACCGGGCGATGGCGTCCGATTGGTTCGCCCGATTCGAGGGCGCAGGGCTCGATGGGGTGATCGCCAAGCGACTTGACGCGCCCTATCAGCCGGGCAAGCGGGCGATGCTCAAGATCAAGCATCAGCGAACCGCGGACTGCGTCCTGGCCGGCTTCCGCTGGCACAAGAACGGACCGGGCACCCACGTCGGGTCGCTCCTGCTTGGCTTGTACGACGACGAGGGCACGCTCCATCACGTCGGGATCACCTCGTCCTTCAGCTGGGACCGTCGCGCCGCGCTGGTGGAGGAGCTGGCGCCGCTGCGGGACGACGCGCTCGAGGGTCATCCGTGGTCGGGCTGGGCAGAGTGGGCCGCCGAGCAGGCGGCGAGCGGCCAGCGTGTACCCGGTGCCACGTCGCGCTGGAATCGCGGCAAGGACCTGTCCTGGGAACCGTTGCGAGCCGAGCGCGTCGCCGAGGTGGCCTACGACCACCTCCAGGGCACCCGCTTCCGCCACGCCACCACCTTCAAGCGCTGGCGTCCCGACAAGCCGCCACAGGCCTGCCGCTACGACCAGCTGGAAGAGGCCGCCCCGTACGAGCTCTCCCAGATCTTCTCCGGCGGCCGGTGACCGTACGGTTGTGGCTGATCGGGGCCGGCTGGTAGAAGCAGCCCCGCTGTGCGCCCGGTGACCATTACTGACATCGCAGTGCCGAGGTCTGTCGAAAATCGTGTGTGACGCGCACGGCAGGCGCGATTCGGACCTGTTTTGTGCACGTGGCGCCCGATTTCGACCGAAGCGGGGACGTTCCGGGCCGATATGGTCATCCCATGCACAGCGGCCGGACAGGCGTCACGTGGGGTCTGCCTTGGGCTTGCGCTTCGGTCGCTCCATGGCGCCCGGGCGGTCCGGGCCGTCGTAGCCGGCCCATGGGTCGTAGTCGACTTCGAGCGGCTCCTGGGCCGGTCGATCCCCCTCGGGAACGTGGATCAGGTTGACCCGGATGCGCGTCCAGGTCGTGAAGCGGCCGCGCATCGAGTCGACCAGCACGTCCGCCGGCTCGAGCGCCGCGGCGGCCTGGGGGTGGCGGGCCTGCCAGCGCTCCAGGCCGGCCTGGGCTTCCTCCTTGTGCTCCGCCCGGGCGATCTCCACGACCGGAATGGAGCTCCGCCGTCGACCCGTCGGCGTCGGTCGCGAACCTGCCCACTCGGTCGGCAGGCCGGCATTCGGGTCCCCTTGCTCGACGGCTGCCAGTCGTGCCCGCGCGACCTCCGGCGGTGGCCCTCCGCCCTCACCCCGTCCCGCTTCGTACCCCGCGGTCGCGCGCCGCTGCCGCGACGGCTGGACGCGCGGCGGCTCGCCGGCCTGCTTGGCGTAGTTCGGGGGCCAGGGCGCGTCGCCCAGACCCTCGGTTTCGTGGCGCCGGCTCAGCTCCAGCAGCGCGTCCAGCGAGCCGACCGCGTCGTCGATGCCGTCGCCGGGATCCCCGATCGCGGCGTATCGCGCCGGGACGGTGTCGATCGTGAACGCCTCCGCTTCGACGCTCGGGACCTCGTCCCAGGCGAGCGGCGTGGAGACGCGCGCGTCCGGGAGCGGCCGCACCGAGTAGGCTGAGGCGACCGTCCGATCCTTGGCGTTCTGGTTGTAGTCGAGGAAGACGCCGTGGCGCTCCTCCTTCCACCACTTCGAGGTCGCCAGGTCCGGGACTCGCCGCTCCACGTCGCGGGCCAGCGCCAGGGCCGCCCGACGGACCTCAGGGAAGGTCCAACGCGGCTCGATCCGGACGTTGATGTGGATGCCCCGCGAGCCCGATGTCTTCGGCCAGCCGACCAGACCCACGGCCTCGAGCGCCTCCCGGGTCGCCAGGGCGACCAATCGAATGTGCCCCCAGGGCACACCCGGCACCGGATCAAGGTCCACCCGCAGCTCGTCGGGATGCTCCAGGTCGTCCGCCCGAACGGGGTGTGGGTTGAGGTCGATGCAGCCCAGGTTGACAACCCAGGCGAGGCCGGCCGCGTCGTCGACGACGACCTCGTCAGCGGTGCGACCCGACGGAAAGGTGAGGGTCGCGGTGCGGATCCAGTCCGGTCGATTTTCGGGCGCCCGTTTCTGGAAGAACGGCTGCCCAGCGGCGCCGTCCACGAATCGCTTCAGGGCCATCGGTCGACCGCCGGCGCCGCGGAGCGCGCCGTCGGCGACAGCCAGGTAGTAGTTCACGAGATCGAGCTTGGTGTGGCCGGTCTCCGGAAAGTAGACCTTGCGCGGATTCGAGATCGAGACATCGCGGCCGCCGATGGTCAGGACCTCGCGTTCGGTCGCCATGGCGAAACGATACCCCGCCGATGCGAGACGGCCCAATGACAGGAGGGCTACAGTCCATCTGCACGCGCCGTCGATTCGGGCGCGGCCCATTCGTCGCGTTGGTGACGGGCCGAGCTGGTCGGCTCCTGAGCACCGGAGGCATTTCGACATGCGGTACGCCCTGCTGATCTACACCGCCGAGCAGACCCAACAAGTCCCCGAAGACGTCATGAAGGCCGAGCTCGACGGCTACAACGCCTTCACGGCACACGTCCGCGAGCGCGGCGCATATGAAGCCGGCGAAGCCCTCGACTCGACCTCGACCGCCACCACCGTTCGCGTCCGCGACGGCAAGACGTTGACCACGGATGGTCCGTTCGCCGAGACCAAGGAGGCGCTCGGTGGCCTCTACATCGTCGATGCGGCGGACCTCGACGAGGCGATCGCCTATGCGGCGATGATCCCGGGCGCACGGCACGGCTCGATCGAGGTCCGCCCGATCTTCGAATGGTCGGCCGAGGCGGTTGGAGCAGGCGCCGCAGCCTCGGCCAGCGCGTACTGACCGACCCTCCTCGCAGGCCGTTGCCGACGCCCGAGGTCGCCCACGACGTCGTCGAGCGCCTGTTCCGCGAGGAGCAGGGACGGGCGGTCGCGACGCTCATCCGCGTCCTGGGCGACTTCGATCTGGCAGAGGAGGCGGTCCAGGACGCGTTCATCTCGGCGCTCGAGACGTGGCCGGAGCGGGGTGTGCCTGACAACCCGGGGGCGTGGATCACGACGACCGCGCGCAACCGTGCCATCGATCGCCTCCGGCGTCGCAAGCGCCTGACCGAGAAGACCGAAACGCTCGCGCGCGAGGGATCGCTCGAAGCGAGCCTGCACGCCATCGAAACCGGGCCGTCGGAGGACGCCATGCCCATCGCCGACGATCGACTTCGTCTCATCTTCACCTGCTGTCATCCGGCGCTGGCCATGGACGCGCGGGTCGCCCTGACGCTGCGGACCCTGGGCGGGCTGACCACGCCCGAGATCGCGCGAGCCTTCCTCGTCGCGGAGCCGACGCTCGCCCAGCGCCTCGTCCGGGCCAAGCGCAAGATCCGCGACGCCGGGATTCCCTATCGCGTCCCGCC
>JAUSJS010000329.1 GCA_030647575.1 Candidatus Limnocylindrales bacterium
GCCATTCACCGACATCTTCCTCAAGACGATCGTCGGCCGAATGGACGACAACGCCGACATCTTCAAGCGCATCCTCGACGAGCCCGCCTTCCAGGCGACGGTTCTGGAGCACTACCTGCAGCGGGTATTCGACCGGGCGCGTTCGGACGCATCCTAGGCCGAGTACAGGCCGCCCCGGGCATTGAGGTAAGAGCCCTCGCGGCCGCCTCCAAGTCCGAAGGAAAGCGCATGCTGTTCGACGGTATCGGCGACGGGCGCGGCGAGCGTCTTCGGCTCCTTGCGGCCTCGCATACGGGCGTTGCGAATCCGGGCCAACGCTGAGACCGCGGCTTCCTGGCGGGCCACCGCTTCGGCCGCCGGAAGCCCACGGCCACCGAGGGGTAGGAGTCAAGAAGCGAGGCCAGGCGGCCCATGCGAGCGGATCACGCGTCGACAACCAGGGCCCGTATGCGCGCGACGTCGCCAGCGGCGTAGAGCTCGAGGAAGGCGTCGATCACGGCCGGATCGAAGCTCGAGCCGGACAGACGGCGCAGCTCGGCCAGGGCGTCGTGGTCCGGCCAGGGATCCTTGTAGGGGCGTCTCGTGGTGAGTGCGTCGAACACGTCGGCGACGGAGGTGATGCGGGCAGCGATGGGAATCTGCTCGCCGCGCAGTCCGGCCGGATACCCGGTTCCATCCCATCGTTCGTGGTGGCATTTCGCGATGTCACGCGCCATCCCGAAGAAGTCCCGATCGCCCAGGATGTTCGCGCCGTGGTCGGGAACCAGGATATTCGCGCCGTGGTCGGGATGACGTCGCATCTCGACCCACTCTGCGTCGGAGAGCTTGCCCGGCTTGCCCAGGATCTCGTCCGGCACGAGCAGCTTGCCGACATCGTGGAGGATGCTCGAGTAGCCGATCTCGTCCACCACGTCACGTGGCAACCTGAGCCGGTCGGCCAGGGCCTCGGCGTACGCCTGCACCCGGCGAAGGTGGCTCCCGGTCAACCCGTCTCGCGCCTCGACCGCCGCCGCGAGCATGAACATCGCGTGCTTGTGGGCCTCCTTCTCGGCGATCAGCGCCTTCTCGAGTGCTTCCCGGAGCGAGCGTTCCTGCTCGAACATCCGGGCATTGACGACGGCGAGCGCCGCCTGATCGGCGAGGTAGCGGAAGCGGCGATCCTCGTCGGCGGTGAGACTCTTGTGCGTGGCGTAGCCGAGGGAGAGCGCTCCGATCAGGTTGCCTTCGAGGACGAGCGGCCAGCCGTACGTCTGAGCGATCCCGGCCCGCTCGGCCCCCACGCGATCCGTGTCCGAAAGCTCCTTGTCGTCCCATCGGATCTCGTACCGCTCGCGCCTCGACAGCGGCTCGACCGCGAACGGCATCGCCGCGTCCGCTCTCGTGAACGCGGCGATATTGCGGCCGATCTCCGGTGAGCTGCCCAGGGTCGAGGCCACGGACCAGATGCCATCGTCGCTGCGGAGGAGAACGGTCACCTGGGCCGCGTCGGACAGCTCCTTCACCCGCTCGGCGAGAAGTCGGAGCACGCCGCTGAGGTCGTGGGTCATCGTCAGGGCGATCCCGACCTCGCTCACCGTGTCGAGCTCCTGCTCGAGCTTCTGCGCGCTGGCCATCAGCATCTCGACGACCTGGGCGCGCTCGAGCGACAGCATCATCTCCTCGAGCGGAAAGCTCGACCGCGAACGGCGGGACGCGACCCGCTCGCGCCAAATCGCCACTTCATCGAGGATCCGTTTCACCCGAACCCTGACCGCTACCTCGTCGAGGGGCTTCGTGAGGTAGTTGTCGGCTCCGGCCTCCAGGGCTCGCACGAGGTCCGTGACACGGTCCCGATGGGTGACCATCACGTACGGGATCGATCGAAGGCCCGGGTCATCCTTGACTCGGCGACAGACCTCGAAGCCGTCCATCCCGGGCATGTCGACGTCGGCGAGGATGAGCGCCGGTCGCTCGTCACGCGCCTTCGCGATCGCCGCCGGCCCGTCGGACGCGACGACCACCCGGTAACCGGCGTTTCGCAGAAGGCCTTCCAGCCAGCGCGCCTGCGTCGTGCTGTCCTCCGCAATGAGGACGAGAGGCCGATCGTCGGTCGGCGCGTCGGTGCGTCGCCGTCGGTGGCGGGGGGCGGTGGCAGGGGTGGCGATCGAAACGGTCGAGGCGGTCGCGGACGTGGTCATGACGTCGATCTCCCAATTGGACGGTCGGTGATGGAGGCGGAATTTGGCTGGTTGAGGACCGTCGTGAGGGACGGTCCGATCGCGGCGAGTGGGAGGACGTGATCCACCGCGCCGAGGGCGATGGCGGCTCCGGGCATGCCGCCGACGACGGCGGTCGCGGGGTCCTCGGCAATCGTCAGACCGCCGGCTTGTCGGATGCGGAGCAGCCCATCCGCGCCATCGCGGCCCATGCCCGTCAGGACGATCCCGAGCGCGCTGGCTCCGAACGCCTCGGCGGTCGACTCGAACAGGACGCTGGCGGACGGACGGTGACCGCCGACCGGCGCGGTCGCGACGAGGCGCACCCGGCCGTCCGGCGTCACCGTGAGATGCCGGTCGTCGGGGGCGATGAGGGTGGTTCCGCTGGTCAGCTGTTCTCCATCGGACGCAACCCGGACGGGTCCGGGAGCGACGCTGCCGAGCCAGCCGGCCAGGCCGGCCGCGAACCCGTCGGCGATATGCTGGACGATCAGGATCGGCGGCAGGAGGACGGGCGGCAGGCCGGACAGCAGCACGCGCAGGGCCTGCGGTCCGCCGGTCGAGGTCGCGACCGCGATGAGGGCGATGGCGGGGCGGCCGAGTCGCTCAGGCGTCGTCCGCCGCGGAGTGGCGTCGGCGAGCGCGACGGGGCGCGGAGCCGCAAGCGGCTCGTCGGTGGCCGGCCTTCGGCTGACGTCCGCGAATGTTGCGCGCGCGATCGTCCGCAGCTCGCTCAGAAGCCGTCGCCGGCGCTTGAGGTAGTCCGGCTGTCCGGGTGCCAGCGGCCGCTGTACGGCCGCCAGCGCTCCGGCCGCCAGCGCCTCGAAAATGATGGCATCGTCGAGGTTCGCGCTCGCCGCCACGATCGCGATCGGCGTCGGCGAACGTTGCATGATTCGACGGGTGACCTCGAGACCGTCCATGCCGGGCAGGTGCAGGTCCATCGTGACGAGGTCGGGCCGGATTGACGCGACGCGCTCCAAAGCCCGCTCGCCATCGGCGACCGCATCGACCACCTCGAAGTCCCCGGCCTGGGTGAGCATCCAGTGGAGAAGCTGACGCGCGACGGCGCTGTCGTCGACGATCACGGTCCTGATCCGTCGCGCGCCGGTCATCCGACCAGCTCGCGGATCGCCTGGAGAAGTTGCTGCTGGTCGAAGGCCTGCTTGGTCAGGTAGGCGTCGGCACCCGCCACGAGTCCCTCGTCGCGCTGCTCGGGCGCGTCGAGCGACGTGACCAGGATGATCGGCAGGTCGTGCGTCGCGTCGTTCGCCCGAAGTTGCCTCGTGAGACCGATCCCGTCGAGCCCCGGCATGGCAACGTCGCTCACGACCACGTCGGGCCGGTTTGCGCGGATGGCGCGGAGCGCCTCCAGGCCGTCGACGGCGAGGGTGACCTCGAATCCGGCCGCCGAGAGGATGTTCTTCTCGAGCGTTCGGGTCGTGATCGAATCATCGACGACGAGGACCCGGACCGGTCGGTCCGCGGCCTGCCGGCGGGACGACTCGTCCTGGGAAGAGCGCATCTCGACCGTCTCCGGTCCCCAGGTGGCTCGGCCCGCGAGCGCGCGTTCGACGACCGCATCGGCATCGAGCACGAGCAGGAGGAAATCACCATCGACGAGCGCCGCCCCCGCCAGGAAGGCCGGCGTGCCCAGGACGGCCCCGAAGCTTTTGAGGACCACCTCGCGCTCAGCCTCCACGGCGTCGACGACGATCCCGGCCCGGCCGGTGGCCGATGCCAGGACGAGCGCCGTCCGGAACCCGGCCGGCTCCGCCGGCCGCGCGCCGTCCGGCGACCGGTACGGCACGCCGACCATCGCCTCGAGGTCGGCCAGGACGACCGAACCACCGGGGACGTTCAGTGCGCTTCGGTCGCCCAGGGCGGTGAGGGCTCCAGGTTCCACCGGGACGGCCCGCTCGACGGCCGCCAGCGGGACGGCGTAGCGACGGTCGCCGGTCCGCACGACGACAACGGTCGTCGAAACGAGCGTCAGCGGGAGCCGAAGGACGAAGCGGGTGCCGAGCCCCGGCTCGGAGTCGACTTCGACCGAGCCGCCGATCCCGGCGACCTGCGCGCGGACGACGTCGAGGCCGATGCCCCGACCCGACACCTCGGTCACTTCGCTGGCAGTCGAGAGGCCCGATGCGAAGATGAGACCAAGGCTGTGCGCTGTCGAATGGGGAGCCTCGGGGTCGACGAGTCCGGCCGCCGCGGCCCGATCGTGGACGCGCGCCAGGTCGATGCCACCGCCGTCGTCCCGGACTTCGATCGCGATGCCGCCGGCGCGTGGCCGCGCCTCCAGGATGATCGTCCCGCTGGTGGGCTTGCCTCGTTCTAGTCGGACGTCGGCGGGTTCGATGCCGTGATCGACGGCGTTGCGGAGCAGGTGCATCACCGGATCGCGCAGACGCTCGATGAGATCGCGATCCATCGGCGTCGACCAGCCGAGAGCCTCCAGACGCACATCCTTGCCGGAGGCGCGGGCGAGATCGCGGACCATCCGCGGGAACTCGTGGAAGAGCGACTCCAGGGGGACCATCCGCAAGCCGAGCAGGTCCGTCTCGAGTGCCTCGATGAGGACGGCCAAGCGCTGGCTTTCCACCCGCGCCGCGTCGGCCGCCTCCCTGAGCTGCCTGGTCAGCTCGGCTCGCTCGACGTCGGCCGCCGATCCGTGTCGGTCCGGGCCGAGCTTCCTGACCGTATCGCGGAGCGCGGCGGCCCGGTGGGCGGCCGCGTCGCGTGCGGCGATCAGGTCCGCCGTTCGGTTCATCAGGGCGTCGAGACGCTCGGTCGGAACTCGGACGCTTCGAGTTTGCTCGACGGCTCGGTCGGCTGTCGCGGCCTGCGCGCGCCGGGAGTTCCACGAACGTCCGGGGACGGACGCCGTGCTCTCATGCGGATCCGGCAGTGATGGCACGGACCCGGGCGGGCCGTCCTCATGGGTCGTCGACGTCGCCGTGGTCAGCTCGGTTGACGCGGTCGATGTCGTCGGCGCGATCGCCGCGACTTCCGACGTCGCCGCGGTCGACCTGTCCGGCCTCGTGCCGCCCGGTGGGCGGGGCATCTGCACGTCGCTGAGCCGCGCGACAAGCCCGGCCACGTCCACGCCGGCCGAATCGCCCGACCGCCGCAGTTGGTCGAGGGCGTCCACGGCCGCGAACAGCGGATCGACGATCACCGGGTCGTCCGGTGACGCGGAGCGAACCTGCTCGAGGTGGGATTCGAGGGCATGGGCGATCTGCGCGAGCGCGTCGCGCCCCACGAGCTGGGCCCCGCCCTTCAGGCTGTGGGCATCGCGACCGAAGGCCTCAAGGGCGGCGCGGAGGGCGGCGCGGTCCGTGGGACGTTCGATCTCGACGAGGGCCGCCTCCATCGACCGGAGGCGCTCATCGAGCTCCTCGAGAAACGTCGCCTCCAGCTCCGCGGCGAAGGAGAGCATCCCGGCCGGGGCCCGGTTCCCGCTCATCGGCTCGCCCCACCTCGGGAGGAACCGTCGCCGTCCAGCTCGAAGCCTTCCGTGAGCGTCTTCAGGTGCTCGGCGAGCTTGGCGAGGCTCTCCGCCTCGCGCTGCAGCTGGCGGGACGCCGCCGCGGTCTGACTGGAGACCTGGACGATGCCGGAGATCCCGACGCCGACCTGCTCGATCCCGACGCGCTGCTGGCTCGTGCCGGCGGCAATCTGACGGGCCAGGTCGGCCGACTCGCCGACGGCGGCGGTAAGCTGATCGATCACCTCGCCGGCCTGTTCCACGAGTCGGGAACTCGCCTCGACGCCCTTGGTGCCCTCTTCGGTGACAAGGACCGCCCCCTGGGCGGCCTTCTGAACGGCGGACAGAACGGACCGGATCTGCTCCGTTGCCTCGCGCGACTGGTCGGCCAGGTTTCGGACCTCTCGGGCCACGACGGCGAAGCCCCGGCCTTCCTCCCCGGCCTTCGCGGCCTCGATCGCAGCATTGACCGCCAGAAGGTTGCTCTGATCGGCCAGATCCTCAACCGTCGACGTGATCTCACCGATCGCCTGGGTCTGCTCGGACAGCGCGAGGATCCGTTCGGCGATGGCTTCGACCCGCCCGCGCAGGTCGGCCATGCCCCGTTGGCTCGACTCGATCGCGGCCTGACCGGACAGGGCGACCTCGCTGACCCGCGCGGCCGAACCGGCGACATCCTCGGCGCGGGCGGTCGCTTCATCGGCGGTCGCCCGGACCTCGTCGGCACTCGCCGCGATCTCCGCGGCTGCGGCGGCCTCCTGGGTGGCACCGGCAGTCAGCTCGGTGGAGGCGGCGAGGATCTCGCTGGAGGATGCGGCGAGGTTGACGGTGACGTCCCGGAGCGCTTCGAGGTTCGTGCGAAGGCTGGTGCTCATGTCCTCGAACGCCCGGCCGAGCACGCCGATCTCGTCGGACCGCCCTCCGGACGCGACCGCGACGCGCATGTCACCGGCGGCGATCCGGCGCGCGGCGGCCGCGAGCTCGACGATCGGCCGGACCACCCCGCGGCCGACCCACCTCCAGGCCAGGGCGACGAGCGCCAGCGCGACGACCGCCAGGCCGAGCGCGACGCCCGTGCGCACGTCCCGAGCCGCTTCCCACTCATCGGTGGCCGTTTTCAACGCCACGGCGAGTTGCTTGAGGAGGGCGACGTTGCCGGTCAGGATCGGTTGCGCCGCGGTTTGCGCTTCGGGGGAGGCGGGAGGCGCCGCCAGGGTCGCCGTCACGGCCTCGCGGATCGGCCCCCACAACGTCTCAGCCTGCAGCAGCTGGGCGGCGAGCTCAGCGTCTGCCCCGTCCACAGGGAGCGGAGCCTGCTCCTCCGCGATGTTGCCCTCGCCACCCCGGATGAGCGCCGCCAGCGTGCTCTCGAACAGGTCGGCCGTCTGGCTCAGGCCGGTTCGGGCGTCCTGGACGTCGCCGAGCGTGCTATAGACGAGCGCGTCCTTGGCGATCCGCTGACTGCGAGCCCGAAGTGAGTTCACGAGGAGCGCATCCGTGGTCCGCGCGTTGGTCACCCCGGTCAGGACGAGCACGGTGGCCGCATTGACGAGGAAGAGGACGGCGAACAGCGCGAAAACGAGGCCGAGTCGCGTCCGAAGGCTCTGGCTGGCAAGCATCTTGGGATCTCCTACTTCGGCCCGATCGGCCGGTGATCGGGTGCCGGCGACGGTTCACCCGTCATCGGCTGGAGCGCAGACCGGATAGCCGCGATGAGGCCGTCTGGATCGAGGACGAGGCGGCCGTCGATGATGCCGCGAGAGGCACGCCCGACGATGTCCGATGATCCGGCCGGCAACGGACCCGTCGCGGTCGCGGCGATCGATTCGACAGGGTCAAGTCGATCGACGAGCAGGGCGACCTCCGCGGACCCGTCAGCGACCACGACCGCCGTCGACCGTCCTGCCGGCTCGACTGGCCCCGGGCGTGTTCCGAGGAACCGATCCGGGCTGACGACGGCGACCACCCGGCCGCGAACGCCGACGGCCCCGACGAGCCAGGGCGGCATCCCCGGGACCGGCGTCGGCCGGACAGCCGACATGACCGTCACGATGGACTCGACGGGAAGGGCGAACCGGTCCCCACCGGCCTCGAAACCGAGCATCTGGATCGTTGCGCCTTCCTGCTCGGCGGTCTTCAAAGGGCGCGCGAGCACGCGCGCCCGAGTGGCCAGCACCTCCGCGGTCCGATCGGCGTCAACCATCGGCTAACAGTTCGGCGGTGTTCCGGAGGCGCCCAACCGTCAGGTCGGAACCCTCGTCGAGGGTCTCGTCCTCACCTCGGTCCGCCACGAGCGCCAGCGCCGTCACGAGGCGCGCCCGGGCCTGACGCTTCCGTCCGATTCGCCACTCGAGGAGGCCGAGCCGAAACTGGGCCGTGGCATCGGCTCGGTCGAGGTAAACGGCCCGACGAAGGGCGGCGGCGGCGGCGATCAGATCGTCCTGCGCGTCGGCGATCGACGCCAGAAGAAGATATGCCCGCCCGCCGTGCGGATCCTCGCGGACGGCGAGCTCAGACTCGCGGCGCGCCTCGCTCAGCAGGCCCTGGTCGGCAAGGCGATGCGCCGTCGCCATCCGCGCGGCCGGGTCTCGCCTCGGCGAGCGGACTGGCTGCGGTCTCGGCCGGTGTTCGAACGGCAACCGCGGCTGGCGGTCCTCATGCGCTCGATCCTGCGGGGTCGCAACCCGAGCGTCGCACCCCGATCCGCCCGATCGCGAGGCGCTCCGGACTCGGACGACTGCCCGCGGACCGGTCGCTTCGGCGTCCGCGCCTACCCGTTCGCTGGGACGGAGCGGCAGCCGGCGGTAGAACGTGAACCCGTCGAGCACGACGGTGTCGAAGGCCGAGTAGACGTCGCTCGACAGCTCGATGGGCGCGACCATGAGCCAACCACCCGGCGCCAGAGCGCGCAGGAACCGTGCAGCGACCCGCCTCCTCGCCCCGTCCGAGAGGTACATCGTCACATTGCGGCAGACGATCAGATCCGGCGGCCCCCCCAATCCTGGGGGCGGACCGGCGTCGAGCGAGAGGTTGTCCGCGCCGAACGTCACCCGATCGGCGACGCTCGACCGGACTCGTCGGCGTGCCCCGTCCTCCTCGAACCAGCGGGCTCGTTCGCCGAGCTCCGCTCGAAAGGACCATCGGCCGTAGCTGGCAGTTCTCGCCCGTCGCAGGGCTTCGCGATCGATGTCGGTGGCCGCGACCCGGAACTCCCACCCTGGACCAGAGCTGAGGGCCTCGTTGGCAAGGATGGCGAGGGAGTACGCCTCCTCGCCGGTCGAGCAGCCGGCGCTCCAGACTCTGATCACCGTCCCCCGATCGCCGACCTCTCCGGCGATCAATGACGGCAGGATCTGCCGCGACACGACGTCGAGCTGCTCGGGATGGCGAAAGAAGTACGTCTCTCCGATCGTGACGAGACTGACCAGTCGTTCCAGGAGTCGCGGTTGTCGGTCGAGCTCGTCCAGAAACGTATCGACCCCGGCGACCCCAGTCTCCATTGTCGCGGTCGCGAGCGCTCGACGCAGGTTGACACGTCGACTTCGCGGAAACGTCAGTCCGGTCTCCGCCGTCAGTCGTTCCACCGCGCGGTGCAGGCTCGACTCGGCGAGCCGTTCGGCGGCGGACGCGGAGTTCCCGAACGTCGACCCGGCGACCGACGACGTCCCAGTCATGACGCCGTCGCTCCTGTCTGACCGACGGCCGAGCTCGCCAGGAGCCTATCCAGGCAGATCAAGGCCACGATCGCCTCGCCCTCCGTGGCCCCCACCCGGCGACCTATGGTCATGCCGTCGTGCCGGTCATTCCCGGGACTCGCGATCAGACCGACGTCCTCGACGCCGTCGACCCGGTCGACGACGATGGCCGCTCGGCGCGGACCCGTCCGAACGACGACGAAGCGATCCGTGAGCCTGAGGGCACGCGAGGGCAGTGCCAAGAGTTCGCGCACGCCCAGCACTGGCAGAACCTCACCCCGAAGGTCGAGGTACCCGATGAGCGAGGACTCGATGCCCGAAGGCGACATCAGCGCAGCGGCGTGCGTCACCTCGACGACGTCGGCGAGGCGAATGGCGTATCGATTCCCCTCGACGACGAAGATCAACGCGGACAGCGGCTCGGGACCATTGGGGAGCGTGGGCGTCGGTGAGGGGCGGATCGGGAGCGCGGGGTCGAGAATAGCCATTCTGTCCTGGGATGCCTCGATCGACCACGTTGGTGTCGTCGACGACCCGCATCCTGTCAGCACGCGGTGCATCCGGACAACTAGACGAACGTACCATTGCCCGTCATTGCATTCGTCGCCTCACAATTCCCAAGTGTGCCCGTTTGTACCGGCCCGCCAAGCACGGCAGCACTGCGCATGGGCGCGGAGACTTACGAAACGGTGCGCAGCCTCTCGGATGGTTCCGTGGGCCGATGCCTCGTCCGTGTCGCGTTTGTCCTGCGTGGGAGTCTTACATCCGGGCCTTCACTGCCAACTACGAAGCTGCGCAGGGTCTCCGCGTCGGTGGCCAAGCACGAGATCGAGCCGTCCGCCCCTGTGCCGCACCCGTACGGGCCGCGATACCCCGGCGGTAAGACTCCGGCGCATACGGCCGAGGGGTACAACCCCCCTGAACCCTCCGAAACTCCGGCCTGACGGGAACTCGAAGAGTGCCCCGCCGTGGGCGACGTGGCGTTGTGCGCCGCGGCACTTGCGAATCGACGGACGTAGGCCGAGTCCGTCGCGTCGAGCGCTGATAATGGAGCGCATGGAACGGCCCCTCATCGACCGCAACGACCGCTCGCGGCTTCGGCTGCAGCAGAACGAGGCGTCGGTCCCGGGCTGTCGTTCATCCCTCCGCAGGACGCGGCGCGCGTGACCGTTGCGGCCGCCGATGAGGTCGATGGCGTCATCGGTCTGACCGCGCCGGCACGGCCTCGCCGGGCCGCCCGCCCGTGATCCAGGTCGTAGACCTCGTCAAGCGCTACCGGAAGGCTCAGCGGAACGCCGTCGACGGGATCTCCTTCGAGGTCGACCGAGGCGAGTTTTTCGCCCTGCTCGGCCCGAACGGGGCGGGCAAGACAACGACGATCTCGATCCTGACGACCACCCTCCTGCCGACCGGCGGCAGCGCGACGATCGCCGGGCACGACCTCTTCACCGAGGCGAGCGAGGTCCGGCGCATGGTCGGGATCATCTTCCAGCGTCCGAGCCTTGACCAGAACCTCACGGGCGAGGAGAACATTCGGCTGCACGCCATCCTCTATGGCGTCCATTCGTACGCTCCGGCCTTCCGGTTGATGGACGCCGCCTATCGGCGCCGGGTGGGCGAACTGGCGGACCTGCTGGGCATCGGCCGCGAGGTCTTCGATCCCGTCCGGACCTACTCCGGCGGGATGCGCCGCAAGCTCGAGATCGTGCGCAGCCTCATGCACGACCCGAAGGTTCTCTTCCTGGACGAGCCGACGGCCGGGCTCGACCCGCCCAGCCGCCGAAGCCTGTGGGGCTACCTCGATACCGTCCGGCGCGCGCGCGGGACGACGATCTTCCTGACGACCCACTATCTCGAGGAAGCGGAGCAGGCCGACCGGATCTGCGTGATCGACGACGGACGCGTCGTCGCCTACGGCACGCCGGCAGCGATCAAGGCCGAGCTCGTCGACGAGTATGTCGTGGTCGATGCCGACGACCGGCCGGCGCTGCTGATCGAGCTCACCCGGCTGGCCCTCCCCCACTCCGGCGCCGGACCATTCCGGGTTCCGCTCGACGGGCGGCGGACACACGAGGTTCTACGGTCGATCGAGACGCCGCTCAGCGTCGTCCAGACCCACAGCCCCAGCCTTGAGGACGCCTACCTCGAGATCGTGGAGAAGCCGCGTGCATGAGGTCTCGGCCATCCTGGCGATCGCCCACCGCGACTTCGTCAAGCTCCTTCGGGATCGGGCCCGCCTGGTCTCCGACTTCGCGTTCCCGCTGATCATCATCGGCGTCCTCGGAACGAGCCTGCAGGCGGGATTCGGGACGCCCGGCGGATTCAACCTGCTGACCTTCGTATTCACCGGCGTGCTCGGCCAGACCGTCTGGCAGTCGGCGGCGCTCGGCGTCATCTCGCTCATCGCGGATCGTGAGCAGGACTTCAGCCAGGAGATGTTTGTCTCGCCGATCTCGCGTTACTCGATCATCTTCGGGAAGATCATCGGCGAGTCGCTGGTCGCCCTGCCGCAGGCGCTCGCAATCCTGCTGTTCGGGTTCTTGATCGGCGTCCCGCTGTCGCCGGCGGTCCTCCTTGCGCTCCTCCCCGTCGCGTTCGTTGTGGCCATCTTCGGCGGTGCGTTCGGAGTCCTCGTCCTGTCAAACCTGAAGAGCCAGCAGTCGGCCAACCAGATCTTCCCGTTCGTGATGCTGCCCCAGTTCTTCCTGGCCGGAATGTTCAATCCGATCGAGAACCTGCCCTGGTTCCTCGACATCCTGTCGCGGTTGGCGCCCATGCGCTACGCCATCGATCTCGTGCGGGACGTCTACTACGCGGGACATCCCGAGCCGGTGCGCGTCGCGCTGCTCGATGCCCCGACCAACCTTGCGATCATCGCCGCGATGTTCGGCCTGTTCATGCTCGCCGGAACCACGCTCTTCGTCCGCTCCGAACGCAATCGCTGACCGCGTCGGCCGGATGCGCCTGGCGCCACTCGCTGATCCGTCCACTGGCCGGATCGAGCCAGACGAAGCCCGGTTCGAGTGGCGGTGCAGCGCCGGTCGTCAGTGATTGGGCCCAGCCGCGTGACGATCCGGGAAAGGCGGCACGGAAGATCTGCGGGTAGCGTCCGGCGAGCGCCCGATTCGCGGCACTGGCCCTGACGACCCAGACGGTCGCGACGCGGTAGGCTGGGCCGTCGTCGAGGGTTGCCGCCAGGTCCGCGGCTTCGGCGGCCTTTCGATTCGTGCTCCTCACGGCTGCGCCTAGATCTCCGAACGTGTTCCACGCCTCCTGGACGAGGAGCGCGCGGTGGCGCGGGTCGCGGACACAGACGTCGATCGATCGGGACGGATCCGCCGGGCGGGTCGGCAGCTCGAGGGTCCCGCCTCTGCCCGTTGCTCGCGCCAGCTCGAGCAGGCGTTCCTGCATCGCGAGGTGCCCGGCATCGGCCGGCTCTCGCGACTCGCCGAGCGGCCTCGAGAACGAGATCGCCAGCGGACGCCCAAGCGCCACGCCGAGTACGACCCACAGCTCCAGCGGGACCCCTCGACCAAGGCCTCGCTCGATCTGGCTCATTCGAGATTGGTCGACTTCGACGCGCGCGGCCAACGCCGCCTGCGTGATCCCGAGCCGCTCGCGTCCGGCTCGGACAGCCTGACCGAGTGTCAGGGCGATTGCGATGGAGAGACGTTCAGCCTCGCGGACCGCCTCGGTAGAACGCCGCCGCGTCCGTAATGGCTCGCTCATGAACCAGAGTCTTACATCTGGGACTTCACTGGCCATTACGTCGATCTCGGCTCGGCCTGCACGCTGAGAGGTACAGGAGAGGCCGCCCGCAGGCAGGGTCCAAGGGCGATGTGACGCGCGATGCCCCGGATGTAGGAGTGGCATTCATGTCGGACACCGGACCGGGGCGGCGGGGCTGGGGCGGCGGGGCTGGGGCGGCGGGACCGCGGGCCGCCCCTCCCCGAATCGAAGGGCCGGCCCGTGTGGACCGGCCCGTCGTGTTCGCGAGGAACGCAGGCAGCCTAGTTGCCGCCCTCCGTCACCTCGACCACGCCCTTCTGGAAGTCGGCGCCCTTGGTGTCATCGGTGATGCCCTCGAGCGCCTTGGTCGCGAGATCCGTCCGGTAGGCCTCGGCCGGAGGAGCGGCCTTGATGATCCCGGCCCCCAGCGAAACGTCGACCGTCTGCTGCCACTTGGCCGGGTCCATGATCCCGATCCCGTTCGGCGACGGCCAGGCCAGGGCGTTGATCTCATTCATCATCCAGGTCTGGTGGCCGGTCCCGAGGGTGGAGCCCGCCTTGACGGTGTACTGGATGCAATCGGCCGGGTTGGTCCGGCAGTAGATCCAGCCCTGGAACGACGCCTTGAGGAAGCGCACCGCGATGTCCTCGTTGCCGGCCTTGGCCAGCCATGAAGCCCGGGCGAACAGGGCATCCTGGAGCATCGCCACGCCTTCGTCGTTCCAGTTGATGACGTTGAGGTCACCCGGCTGGTAGAGCTTGCCGGTCTCGGGGTTCTTGGACTCCAGGACCTGGGCGTACTCGTTGTAGATCATCGCTTCTGCGACGTCGATCTGCTCCGACAGCAGCAGCGTCATGTCGAACGGCTGGATCACTTTCTCGTAGTCGGTGCCCTGCTCGAGCCCGGCCTTCTTGGCGCCGGCCGTGACTTCGAACTCATTGCCGAAGTCCCAGACGCCGATCTTCTTGCCCTTGAAATCAGCGGGCGAGGTGATGTTCGAGTCCTTCCAGGACACGGACAGGGTGCCCGAGCGCTGGAAGATCTGGGCAATGTCCACCAGGTCGGACGCGGGCGTGCCTTCGCGCGCCTCGAGCACCTTGGGCACCCAGCTGATGGTGAACTCGGGGCCGTTGGCCGCCGAACCAGCCTGCTGCGGGATCACATCCGGGCCGCCGTCGACGATGGTCAACTTGATGCCGTTGGCCTCGTAGAAGCCCTGCTCGACGGCGGCGAAGTAGCCGGCGAACTGGGCCTGCGGGACCCACTGGAGCTGGAGCCGGACCTCGTCCAGGGCTGCCGCCCCGCTGGGGGCAGCGCTCGGGGCAGTGGTTGCCGTGCCGCCGCTACACGCGCTGACGACGAAGCTGGCCGCCGAGGCCAGTGCCAGGAACCTGCGGGTGTGTGTCATTTCTACTCCTCGATTTCGATGGCCAGCTTCGGTGGCCAGGGCC
The DNA here is from genome assembly GCA_030647575.1 of Candidatus Limnocylindrales bacterium. Taxonomy (GTDB): domain Bacteria; phylum Chloroflexota; class Limnocylindria; order Limnocylindrales; family CSP1-4; genus SPCO01. The sequence goes on from JAUSJS010000329.1 coordinate 14,562, forward strand.
GTTCCGGCACGCCCTCTGCCGGATCCTCCTCCGGGCGCCGCTCCTCCTACGGCTCCTGGCTGCGCAGCGAGGCGTGCCACGGGATGACCGCTCGTTCGGTGGCGACGATCGCGAGATAGAGGGCGATCCCGGTGATCGCCGCCAGGATGATGGCCGCCCACGTGACGTCGAAGCGCAGCGCGCTGGCGCTCTGCACGATGACACGTCCGAGGACGTCGTTGGAACCCCCGAAATATTCACCGACGATCGCGCCGATGAGGCTGAGCGTCGTCCCGATCTTGAGCGCTGTGAAGAAGTATGGCAGCGCGTTGGGGAGACGCAGGACCCGCAGGATCGTCCATTCCGACGCCGCATACGAGCGCATCAGCTCCAGGGCCGCTGGTTCCACCTGGGTCAGCCCGCGGGTGACGTTGACGACGACGGGGAAGAAGACCAGGACCGCCACGATCATCATCTTGGAGAGCGGGCTGAGCACGCCGAACCAGTTGTTCATGAGTGGCGCGAAGGCGATGATCGGCACCGCGCTCGCCCCGATTGCCAGCGGCAGGAGCAGCTCGCGCGCCGTCGCGAACCGGGCGGTCAGGAATGCGACGATCACCCCCAGCGACGTCCCGATGGCCAGTCCGCCGACCGCCTCGAAGAGCGTCGCGCCGGCTGCCTTGCTGAGCGGCCAGCGACCGGCTGCCCAGTTCTCACCGAGCGCGCCGACGATGTCGCTTGGCGCCGGCAACGGGAAGCCGCGCAGATCGATGTTGCGAACGATCAGCTCCCAGGCGCCGATCGTTCCAGCGAATACGATGACCGCGGGCAGGTAGTACCAGAACCGCTGCATCCACCTCCCACCGGACTGGGACGCGCCGGTCACCCGGCCTGGGCTGGCGGCGGCGGCCGAGGTCACCCGATCCCTCCCTCGGCGATCGTCCGGTCGATCGAGGCGAGGCCGACCTCGGAGTCGGGCTCCACGACGCCTGTGTCCGCGCCGCCTCGGCGCAGCGCCTCGCGGACGGCGGTGACGAGCTCGAAGTAGCGACGCTGTTCGCGCGTCTCGACGTCGCGCGGACGAGGGAGGTCGATCTCTATCAGGTCGGTAATCCGCCCGGGCCGGGCGCTCATGACCACCACCCGCGAGGAGAGGAAGACCGCCTCCGGGATCGAGTGGGTGACGAACACGATGGTGATCCCGGTCCGCTCCCAGATCCGCAGGACCTCCTGGTTCATCCGCTCGCGGGTCATCTCGTCCAGCGCGCCGAACGGCTCGTCCATCAGCAGGATGGATGGCTCGAAGGCGAGCGCCCGCGCGATCGCGACGCGCTGCTGCATGCCGCCGGAGAGCTGATACGGATGGTGGCGGAGGAACTCCCCGAGCTCGACCAGGTCGAGCATCTCGTTCGCCCGCGCGGTCCGGCGGGCGCCGTCATAGCCCATCAGCTCGAGCGGCAGCTTGACGTTGTCCTCGACCGACCGCCAGTCGAACAGGACCGGCGCCTGGAAGACCATGCCGTAGTCCCGATCGCGCCGGGCGCGCGACGCCGGCTTGCCGTTGACCGTAACGCTGCCGCGGGTCGGCGCGACGAGATCGCCGATGACCCGCAGGAGGGTCGACTTGCCGCAACCGGACGGGCCGATCAGCGAGATGAACTCGCCACGACGGATGTCGAGGTCGATCCCCTGGAGGGCCGTGGTCAACGTCGCGCCGCCGGTCACGAACGTCTTGTCGACGCCCGCGATGTGGACGACCTCACCGGCCTTCGATGTCGACGCAAGCGGCTCGGGGGATCTCGGGTCCATGAGGCTCAACCCTCGGCCGCGCCGGGCCGGCCGCGCAGGACGACCAGCTCAGCCACGCGAATCACGACGAAGAACGAGATCCCCAGGAGCGACGAGACGAGAATGGCGGCCCACAGCTTCTCCGGTCCACTGATGTACTGCTGGTTGAAGTTGATGATCGCCCGACCGAGCCCGTCGGGGATGCCGCCCGGCCCCTCGCCGATGATCGCCCCGACGATGGATGCCGTCGCGGCGATCTTCAGGGCGGTGAACAGGTACGGAAGGGATGCGGGAAGGCGCACCTTTTGGTAGATCGCCCACCGCCCAGCTGCATACGAGCGCATCAGCTCCAGCGCCCGCGGATCCGGCGCCCGGAGCCCGCGGATCATCGCGATGGTCACCGGGAAGAAGGTCAGGTATGTCGCGATGATGACGACCGAGGTCACGTTCGGGCCGAAGGCGTAGACGATCATCGGGGCGAGCGCCACGATCGGGATCGTCTGGCTGGCGACGACGTAGGGCACGAACGCTCGCTCGAGCAGGCGCGAGTGGACGAAGATCGTGGCCAGAACGAGGCCGAGCAGGGCGCCGACGAGGAAGCCGATCGCGGCTTCCCGCCAGGTGTAGAAGGCGGCGCCGGCCAGGAACTGACCGAGCGAGAGCTCGGCATTGCGCTGGACCGGTGCGGCCAGCGCGCCCAGGATGCTGAACCAGTGGGGCAGGTTGAGGTCGTTGGCGAGGGCCCAGCGGAAGGGCGGGTTGTGGTCGATCGCGAGGCCCGTTCCCAGGACGTTCTCGAACCGCCAGGGCACGCCGCCGAGCCACTTGACGGCCTCCCACAGGACCAGCACGGCAATCGCGAACGCGGCGAACGTCAGGATCCGGCGGCGACGCGACTGAGAAGGGCCGGCGGCATCCGCCGTGAGGGCCGCCTCGTCTGGGCTGAACCGCGCTCGCAGGTCGATCGGGCCGGCGGTCGCCATGGGCTAGCCGGTCACCGCCTGGTCCGCGATCTCGAGGGCGCGATCAATGATCTCGAAACCCTCGGCCAGCTGCTCGTCGGTGATGCATAGCGGCGGGTTGGTGTGAATTGAGTTGTTCATGACCATGGTGTATAGCCCGTTGTCGCGGAAGAACTTGCCGATCGATTTCATCTCGTCCGACGTGCCGTTGAACGGCGTGAGCGGCGTCCACGGGTCGCGCCGGCGAACCAGGTCGACGATTCCGAAGAGCCCCAGGTTGCGCGTCGCGCCGACGCTCGGGTGCCTGGCCGCCAGCCGCTGGTGGTGCTCGCGCATGACCGGATCCAGGCGGGCGGCGTTGTCGATCAGCCCGTCCTCC
>JAUSJS010000237.1 GCA_030647575.1 Candidatus Limnocylindrales bacterium
CACTGGGCACCACGGTGTGGCCACGCTCGGCGAAGAAGTCGACGAACCGGCTGCGGATCTCGGCGGCGGGCAACGCCGCGATCCGCGGATCTGGGATCTGGACGGGGGGCGGCATCGGACGTAATGGTACCGAACTCACGACCCCGCACGGCCGAGAGGCGCCGGCAATGTGCCGGGCGCCTGTACCGGCGGCGAGGGGCTTGACTAGATCGGGTACTTGCAGATAATCGGGATCAGACGCACGCCAAAGTAGCCGATTGTCTGAGATGATCCCGATGCGCAGCTTCATCAACCTCGACCAGACGTTCGGGTCCCAGCCTGTGCGCCTCGGAGTACGCCTGGCGCGAATCGACGTCGGCTGCGGCCGCCAGGGCCTGTACCGAGACCAGCTACCGCAACTCCTCGACGCGTTGGCCGAGGCGACCCGTGTGGAGTCGATCACGGCCTCGAGCGCGATCGAGGGTGTCGTCGTCGATGCTGGCCGGATCCAGGGGCTCGTCGCGGAAGGGACTGAACCGCGGCGCTTCCGCAACCGTAACGAGCGCGAGTTCGCAGGGTATCGGGACGCGGTGGACGAGATCTCGCGGGCAACCGAGCTCGAGGCGTTCTCCGTGCCGTATGTGCTCCACCTCCACCGGCTGCTCTTCGGTCACACCGATGGTGGCGGCGGCCGACTCAAGACCGAGCAGAACTTGATCGTGTCGTACGAGCGCGGCCATCGCGAGGTTCTCTTCACGCCGCCCTCACCCAAGGAGACGGAGTTCCTGCTCCCCGATCTGTTCGATCGGTACCGCCAAGCGGTCGCCGATCAGGCCGCCCACCCCATCCTACTCATTGGTGCTCTCGTCCTCGACTTCCTCGCGATCCACCCAGTCGCTGACGGGAACGGTCGGCTCGCGCGTCTGATCACGACCCATGCGCTCCTTCAGCAGGGCTACGCGGTGTCGCGCTACGTGAGCATCGAGCAGCGGATGTTCGCGACCAAGGACGCGTACTACGACGCGATCTACGCGTCGCAGCGCCGTTGGCACGAAGGCGAGCACGACGTTTGGCCATGGATCGGCTATCTCGTCGACGTCCTCGCGACTGCCTACGAGGACTTCGAGGGACGCGTCGTTGCCAGGCGGAACCTCGCGACCGGGTCGAAACAAGACCAGGTCCGGCGCTACATCCTCCACCACGCCCCGACCGTGTTCCGCTTCCGCGATGTCCGCTCGGCGCTTCCGGGGATCGGCGATCCGACGATCAAGCGCGTGTTGGCCGATCTGCGGCGCGAAGGCGCGATCGAGGCTGCCGACGTCAGGGCGAGCGGCCGGCTCTCGGCTTGGAAGCGGAGATCGCAAGTCGTGGAACCGTAGGGGTTTGTCTCTCGCAGCGACGCCTGGGCGCGAGCAATTCCGGCGACAATGTGGCCTCCTGATACGTCAGACCCCAATTGGATCGACCGATGCCACGAACGACGATCGCCAATACCGCCGCTGCACTGCTGGCCGAGCACCGCGCGCTCGCCCCGGAGGAGCTCGGCCGGCTGATCGCCGCCCGAGGACTGACCCGCTCCAAGCAGCCCGCCCGGGCGGTCTCACGCGCGCTGGATGTCGATCGGCGATTCCGCCGGCTCAGCGACGGGCGGTGGGCGGTTCCCGGGCAGCTGCTTCGCGGGGCGACCCTGACCCACCGGCTCACCGCGGCCGAAGCGGCGTCCGAGGTCCTCGCCCTGACCCCGGATCTCGCCCCGCTCGTCGCGCTCGCTCCCGGCGGCCTGCTGCTCCCCGACGGACGGCCGCTCACGGTCCTGTGGGACGAGGACGCCCTCGAGGCCAGCGGCACCGACACCGACGTTGCGCTCCAGGGGCCGCCGGGCTGGCTGGCCGGCAGCTCGTCGGGACACCTCGTGCACGTGCGACTGACCGGCGCGCTCCTCCGTGTGGGGCCCGGCCCCGAGCCGCGGGCCGAGTCCCGGCTTGCCGTCCGCCGGCTCGTTGAGGCGGCCCGGATGCGCCTCTCCGAGCAGGAGGGAGCGGACTTCCGGCTCCTGCCCCCGGCGGTCTCGCTCGACGCGCTCGTGTTCGACCTCCTCGCGGACGATCCCGGCCTGCTCGAGCATCCGTTGCCGCCGCTCGGCGAGGCGTTCGCAGCGGCCGGTCTCGAGGTGCACCGGAGCTTCGTGGGCCTGCCGGGAACCGACTGGGAGGGCCTCGACGAGTCCATGTCGTTCGACGGAGCCGACCTGGACGAGTCCGACGACGCCGAGGACGCCGACGACGAACGATCTGGGCGCGAGCTCGATCAGCAGATGGTCGAGGCATTCGATCTGCAGCCGGGGGAGGCCGAAGGCCTCGGGATCGTGCTCGCGGCGTATGACCTCAGCCAGCGGCTCGGCGGCCTCGACAGCACGGAGACCAACGCCAGCCTCGCCCAGATGCTCGCCTTGCCCGGGATCGCTCGCGTCATCGCCCTCAAGGCCTGGTCCGATCCGGCCTTCGAGCCCTTCGTGGCCGCCATCGCGACAGCCGCCATCGGCCGATATGCGGCGGGTCCGCGGTTCGTCCTGGGCGCTTGCGCAGAGGCCCGCGACGACGTGGTCGCCGCAGAGCGCCTGTACCGGTCCGCACTCGACGCCGATGCGGACCACCCGCTCGCCCTCGTGGAGGTTGCCCGGTGCGAGACCGACCGGGGCGAGTACGCGACGGCCCTCGGGCACCTGCGTGCGGCACGCGTGCCGGCCGACGACTCCGAGCGCGCCTGGCTCGAAGGGCTCGTCCAGCCGGCGGTGGCGAAGGTCGGGCGGAACGAGCCATGCCCATGCGGTTCCGGTCGCAAGTACAAGGTGTGCCATCTGGACGGCCCCGGGGAGATCGGATCGGTCGAGGCCCCGAAGGCGCTCCTGCACAAGCTGGACGCCTGGCTTTCGCAGCCGAACATGCAGCGCGCCGGTGATCAGGTGCTTCGGGAGATCGGAGCCCAGGCGCCGGCCGGCGTCGACGGCGCCGATCGCGGCGAGGGCGTCGATCCGATGGTGGCT
>JAUSJS010000339.1 GCA_030647575.1 Candidatus Limnocylindrales bacterium
CCGCCATGGGCTATCGGTCGGCGCCCGGACGCCCGATCCGCGCGTTGCCCGCTCCGCTCGCGCGCTCACGCACCACGAGGTGCGCTCGTTCGCGTGCTCGCGGTCGCCTTCGGCTCGACCGCCCGTCCACCGACCGGCTCCCTAGGCTCCCCGCACGACGACCGGTGGCTGATCGGTCGGCGGGAAGTTCGTCCGTCGGACCCGCGCCTGCGGCTCGGGATCCGGATCGAGCTGGTCGTTGCCCTTGACCACCTTGGGCGGCTCGGGGGCGAGCGCCTTCGGCTTGCGCCGAAGGGCCGCCTCCAGAACCTGATCCATCGTGTCCACCAGGATGAGCTTGATCGACTTGCGGATCTCGTCGGGGATGTCCGGCAGGTCCTTCTCGTTCTTCCGGGGGAGGATGACGGTCCTGGCACCCGACAGGTGGGCGGCCAGGATCTTGCTCTTGAGCCCGCCGATCGGGAGGACCCGACCGCGCAGGGTGATCTCGCCGGTCATGGCCACGTCCTTGCGGACGGGGATACCGGTCAGGGCACTGACCATGGCCGTGGCCATCGTGATCCCGGCCGACGGGCCGTCCTTGGGGATGGCGCCGGCGGGGACGTGGATGTGGAGGGTGTTCTTTTCGAAGGTCTCGCGCGGGATACCGAGCTCCTGGGCATGCGCCCGGGTCCACGACAGGCCGGCTCGCGCCGACTCGCGCATGACCTCACCGAGCTGGCCGGTCAGGATGAAGTCCTCGCGGCCTTCCATCCGGGTGACCTCGATGGCGATCACGTCGCCACCGACCTCGGTCACCACGAGGCCCGTCGCTGCGCCGGTCTGATCCTCGGTTTCCAGCTCGCCGTACTCGAAGCGCTGGGGACCGAGCAGCGCGGCCAGCTTCTTCGGGTCGATGACGGTCTTGCGCTTGCGGCCCTCGGCGACCTGTCGGGCGACCTTGCGCATGACGTTGGCGAGCTCGCGCTCGAGGTTGCGGACGCCGGCCTCGTGGGTGTACGAGCGCACGAGCTCGGTCATCGCCTCGTCGGTGATCTCGAAGTGCTTCGGCTTCAGCCCGTGATTGGTCATCTGCTTGGGCACCAGGAACCGCTTGCCGATCCCGATCTTCTCCTGCTCCGTGTAGCCGGGCAGCTGGACGACCTCCATCCGGTCGCGGAGCGCCGGCGGGATCGGATCGAGGAGGTTCGCGGTGGCAATGAAGAGCGTCTTGCTGAGATCGAACGGCACCTCCAGATAGTTGTCCTGGAAGGTGTTGTTCTGCTCGGGATCGAGGACCTCGAGGAGGGCCGAGCTCGGGTCGCCCCGGAAGTCCATCCCGATCTTGTCAACCTCGTCGAGCATGAACACCGGGTTGTTGGTCCCGGCCGTCTTGATGCTCTGGATGATCCGACCGGGGAGCGCGCCGATATAGGTGCGCCGGTGGCCACGGATCTCGGCCTCGTCGTGGATGCCGCCGAGGCTCATCCTCACGAACTTGCGGCCCATCGCCCTGGCGATGCTCTTGCCGAGGCTCGTCTTGCCCACACCGGGCGGTCCGACGAAGGCGAGGATCGGACTGCGGATCTCGTCGGCCAGGGTGCGCACCGCGAGGTACTCGAGGATCCGCTCCTTGACCTTGTCGAGGCCGTAGTGGTCCTCGTCAAGGATTCGGGCGGCTTCGCGGATGTTGAGCTGGTCGACTGTCGAGACGTCCCAGGGCAGGCCGATCAGCCAGTCGACGTAGGTCCGGATGACCCCGACCTCCGGCGAAGCGGAGGGGATCCGGCTCATCCGGTCGACCTCCTTGATCGCGCGGGCCTTGATCTCGTCCGGCATGCCGGCCGCCTCGACCTTCTCGCGCAACTCGTTGATCTCGGCCTGCTGCGGGTCATCCTCACCCAGCTCGCGCTGGATGGCCTTCAGCTGCTCGCGCAGGATGTACTCGCGCTGGGTCTTGTCCATCTCGGACTTGACCTCGGACTGGATCCGGCCCTTGAGCTCGAGGATCTCGACCTGGTGCGCGAGGAAGTTGGAGACGAGCTTGAGGCGCTCGGCGACATCGATCGTCTCGAGCAGCTCCTGGCGCTGCTCGGTGGACATGTCGGGGCTGTAGGCGACCATGTCGGCCAGCAGCCCCGGCTCGCTGATATTGCGCGCCGCGACCGCCGCTTCGGGCGGGACCGGAGCGCCACTGGCGACGTACTGCTCGATCTGGGCCTGGACGGTGCGCATCAGCGCCTGGACCTCGAGGCCGTCGGGCACCTCGTCGGGAAGCTCCTCGATGGTTGCGCGGAGGTAGGGATCCGTCGCGCTGAAGCCGTGCACGCGCAGACGCCCCTGGCCCTGGACGATCGCGCGGACCGTCCCGTCCTGGAGTTGCACGACCTGGGCGATCTTGGCCAGCGTACCGATGGAGTAGAGCTCGGAGGGATCGTCGATCTCCTCCTGCTCGGCCTGGCGCTGGGTGACCAGCGCGATGGGTCCGCCCTCGGCGACCGCGGCGTTGAGCGCATTGACGCTCTTCTCGCGGCCAACCTGGAGCGGGACGATCATCTCGGGGAAGATGACCGTCTCGCGGAGTGCGACGAGTGGCAGCTCGCGCCGGCCGGTGCCGGCGGTGGGCTGATCTTCGACCGGGGTGGACGGTCGCTTGGCCATCAGGATCTCCTACGTGTGCGGGTTTGCCGTCGGGTCCTCGGCGGTGGCATCGGTCGCCTCCGCGTCAGCGGTCCCTTCGGCATACAGGGCTTCCAGGATTCGAGCGCCGAGGCGCTCTTCGAGTTCGAACAGGATTCGGATCCCGGCGAGGTTGACGCCTCGTTCCCGGGTCAGATGTCGGATCCAGGTGATCCGTCGGATGTCATTCTCGCTGTAGAGCCGGATGTTGGATGGCGTCCGGGCCGGGCAAAGCAGGCCTTCGTCCTCGTAGATCCGAAGGGTCCGAGGATGGGCGCTCACCAGCATGGCCGCCACGCTGATGACGTAGACGGGCTGCTCGGGATCCCGCTCCAGCCGGCCGGACGCCATGGGCTCAGGCGCCCGCCCGAGCGGCGTCGGTCGTCGACTTGCCGGCGGCGAGGCCTTTGTTGCTATTCGAGCCGTTCGTCCCCGGTTCATTGGACGTCGGGGCGTCCAGAGGCGAGGCGCGGCGCACGAGATTCATGTCGTGCACCTCCTGGCTGATGGTTGCTTCGAGGTCACCGCGACCCCGCTATCGGACATGCCGCATGCTAGAACCCTGACAATGACGTTGTCAAGAGTGTTGCCAAATTCCAACATTGAGAATCTGGGGGCATGACTGGCAGGCCATGACTGGCAGGCCATGACACTGCCCCTCTGACCCCTCGCCAAGCTCCGGGCAAACCCTGCCCAGGCGCGACCGACAGGCACGAATTTGGGGTTCAAGGGGCGCGAATGACCTCCTCGCATTGTTCGCGCGACTCACAATCGCCGAAACGACCTGTGCCACGCCTCGCCGAACTCCTCGCTGTCCAGCGTTGCCTGGGAGTCGCGACTGCCCAGCCATGCGTGAATGAGCACGCGACCGCGAAGGGAGTACCGATCCGCGAACCCTCCGGCGGATGCGCGCCAGGCGCGCATTGGTCAGGAGCCGTATGCCAACGGATCGCCGAGAGAGCATTCGCCGGACATCGGCTCGGATGCGAGCCCCCCGCCGCGCCCTCCCTACGCGTCGGCCGAGACCGTCTCGCCGATCAGCTGGTCGTGGAGCAGGTCCTGGCACTCAGTCTTGCCGATCGCGATGACCTTGTCACCCTCGAGCATGACCGTATCCGGCCGGAGCGGTGTCGCTACGCCGTCGCGGATGACCGCGAAGAGGGTGCACCCTTCCGGGATGGACAGGTCCCGCGGCGCTCGCCCGATCGCCGGCGAACCCGCCTGGAGATGTGCCTCGATCAGCTCCAGCTCTCCTTCGCCGAGGGCCGCCAGGTGAAGCAGCTCGTGGACCGGGATGTCCTGCTCGATCGAGCCCAGGATCATCCGCGTCGGGCTGATCAGCTCGTCCACGCCGAGGTGCCGGAAGAGCGCCTCGTTCTTCGGGTTGTTGACCCGGGCGATCGTGCGTGGGACGTCGAAGTGGTGCTTGGCCATCTGGCAGATGACGAGGTTGTCTTCGTCGTCGCCGGTCACGGCCGCAACGACATCGGCCCGGTTGCAGCCGGCCTCGCCCAGGTACTTGCCCTCACAGCCGTCATGGGCGATGACGATCGAGCCGATCTCATCGGCGATGTGGCTCGCCCGGGCGGCGTCCTTTTCCATGAGGGCCACTTCGTGACCGGATTCGATGAGTTCCTTGGCCAGGTAATAGCCGACTTTCCCCCCGCCAACGACAAGCACGAACATGACTCAGACCTCTCGGGTCGCGATGGGGCGTGGGCTGGGTACGGACTCGGCCTTGACCGCTGGCGGCGGCGCGGCGAATCTCTGGTGAGCGGCCCCGTCGTGAAGTCCCGATGGCGGCAGCAGGCCGGGCAGGCCCGACAGCGGCAGGCCAAGGTACGAATTCATGGCGTCGAGGATCAGCCCGGTCCGACACACCGTGGCGATGCCGAGCTCGGCGTACGCCTCGGCCCGCAACGGATCGTTGATCTTGGCGATGACCCGCCCGGCGCCGAGCGCCTCGATCGCCAATTGCGTCGCCATGACGTTGCGGTTGTCACCCTCGGTCAGGGCGAGGAGGACATCGGCGCCCTCCGCGCCCGCGCGGCGCAGCACGTCCTCGTCCGTTCCATCGCCGCGGATCGCTTTCCCTCCGAAGGTCGAAGGGAGACGATCGAAGGCGGCCGTCGAGCTGTCGAGGACGATCACCTCGTGACCCGCCCGGTCATAACTATCTGCCGCGGATGCGCCAACCCGGCCGCATCCGACGATGACGATCTTCACCTTGGTTCCTCGCTGATGGGATCGCGCACCACCCAGACCGCGGCGGGCGCGTTCTGGAGGATGTATGGAATGGTCCGGCCGATGGCGAACTCGCCGCCAAACCGCTTGCGGTAGGGCAGCCCGACGACCAACAGGTCCGCCGCCCGCTCGACCGCTTCATCGACGATGGCGGCGCCCACGTCGCGGGCCTGCAGCAGAACGGGTTCGAGTCGGACCTTCGACTCCTCGGCGACCGCCTCCGCGGCATCGAGGACTCGCTGGACCTCCTCCGAACGGCCGGCAATGTCGGAGTCGAGCGGGAGGGTCCAGTCGATCTCGACGACGTGGACGCCAATGAGCTCCGCCTTCGTGTGGCGCGCATGCTCGGCGACCAGCCGGACGATCCGTTCGTCGCTTGGGCCGCCGTTGAGCGCAACCACGGCACGGCGGAACGCCGGGGCCTGGGGTTCTGACATGCGAGTTCACGATACCACTGCCCCGAACGGCAGTCGCAGGCACCGACTCCGATCTGCCGGCTGGGCCAGGGCGGGAAGGTTCAGTGGCCCCGCCGATAGGGAACGTCGGCGATCACCGTGTGCTCGCGGCCGACAAGTGCCGATTTCAGCCGTTTGGAGGTCTGGTTATACAGCAACCGGTCCCACCAGTGACGAGCGACGTATTCCGGCAGCACCACGATGGTCAGCGGGGCTTCCTTGTCCGGGGGCCAGGCCTGATCCAGGATGTCCAGGTAGGCGACGACCGGCGAGATCATCGCCCGATAGGGTGATTCGACGACGACCAGCGGGACGTCCGGTAGCTGGCGCTCCCAGCGGGCTCGAAGTGCGTCGGCCTCGTCGAGGTCATCGGTCACGTAGACCGCACGCAGGTCGCGGGTCATGGCTCGCCCGAAGTTGACCGCCTGGACCACCGCCCGGTTGATCCCATTGACCGGAATGATCACGCGCTGCTCGCGGTGCGGCCCCGGCAGCAGACCCTCCTCGCGAACCCGGAGCTCCGCTGCCTGGAGGTCGTACTGGCGATGGATGAAGGACATCAGGCCGACCAGCACCGGGATCAGCACGAGTACCAGCCAGGCACCGTCGAAGAACTTGACCGAGGTCACGATGACCGCCACGGTCGCGGTGAGGGCCGCGCCGAACGCGTTGATCGACAGGCGCCTCCGCCAGCCCGGCGACCGTTCGCGCAGCCAGTGACGGATCATGCCCGTCTGGCTGATCGTGAAGTCGATGAACACGCCTACGGCGTAGAGCGGAATCAGCAGATGCGTCTCACCGTGGAAGATGACGATCAGTCCGGCTGCCAGGCTGGACAGCACGAGAATCCCGTACGAGTAGGCAAGGCGGTCGCCGCGCAACGCGAATTGACGCGGCATGTAGTCATCGGCGGCGAGGATGGCCAACAGGCGCGGGAAGGCGTTGAAGCTGGTGTTGGCCGCGAGGAAGAGCAGCAGCGCGGTGAAGGCCTGGAACAGGTAGAAGGGGACGCCGTCGCCATAGACCTCGTGGGCCACCTGCGAGATGACGGTCTGCTTGACCGGCACTTCGATCAGGCTGATCCCGAAATTGACGGCCAGGAACGTCAGTCCGATGAACAGGATGCCGAGCAGCAGGGCCATCACCGCGAGGGTCGTCGCGGCATTCTTCGCCTCCGGTGGCTTGAACGCCGGGACACCGGTGGCGATCGCCTCCGTGCCGGTCAGCGCCACGGCACCGGCGGCGAACGCCCGCAGGATCAGGATCGCGGTTAGCGGCTGGATCGTTCCGGTGACCTGATCGCGCAGCTCCGGGCCGTAGCTTGCGCCTTCCCCGAGGACCACGATCCGGAACGTCCCGACCGCGATCATCAGCATGGCCGACCCGATGAACAGATAGGTCGGAACCGCAAAGATGTTGCCGGCCTCACGCAGGCCGCGGAGATTCCCCAGGGTGATCAGGCCGATGGCGACCACGCCGATCAGGACTCGCTCATCGAACAGGATCGGAAAGGCCGACGTGATCTGCTCGACCGCCGACGAGGTGGAGACCGCCACGGTCATGACGTAGTCGATCAGCAGCGCGGACGCGGCAACGAGCGAGACGGTCCGCCCGATGTTCCGGCGCGAGACCGAGTACGAGCCGCCGCCGCCCGGGTAGGCGATGCAGATCTGGCGGTAGCTGACGGCGACCGCGATGAGCAGCACCGCGATGGCGATGCTGATCTCGAGGCCGAAGGCCATGGCGGCCGCGCCGCCCAGGATCAGGACCCGCAGGATCTCCTCGGTCGCGTAGGCCGAGGAGCTGATCGCGTCCGAGCTGAAGATCGCCAGCGCCTTCTTCTTGGCGAGGCGTTCACCCAGCTCGTCCTCGCTCGCCAGCGGGCGACCAACGAAGAAACCGCGGATCGATGCCCACATCCGTCCGGCTGGCGTTGTCGGCGCGCTGGCCGCTTCGCGGGCGGTCAGCTGGCCGCGGCCGGTGTAGCGGAAGTAGGGCGCGTGCGGGCGCTCGAGACGGACCCTGCGGTCGCCGGGTTTTCGCCCTTGCAGGGGCCGCCGGCCGCCGATCACGCCCGGTTCTCAGAAGCCATGGCGCAGCCGCTCGCTGAGTCGGAACGGCAGGCCCGCGGCGCGCATCTGGGCGCGAACGGCGTCGATGTCGTAGGCGACGCGACCCCACTGTGCGTGGCGGGCGGCCAGATCGAGGATCAGGTAGCTGGCGCGGGGATCGCCATCGCGCGGCTGGCCGACGCTGCCCGGATTGAGCAGCAGCCGGTGGCCGTCGAGCTCGAGCTCGATCGTGCGCCCCTCGCTGGGTGCGATCCGTCCCATCCGGTCACCGTCCAGGCTGAACGCCATCGGCACGTGGGTATGCCCGTTGAGGCCATGCACCGTCGAGATCGCCGCGATGTTGTCGCGAGCAGCCGCGGTCGTCGTCAAGTACTCCCAGATGGGATCGAGCGGGCTGCCGTGGACCAACGTGAAGTCGGCTTCTTCCCGCCGCGCGGGCAGGGCAGTCAACCAGGCAACCGTGGAGGGCGAGATCACCCGGCGGGTCCATTCCATGGCCGCTCGCGCCTCCGCGTTGAACCAGTCAATCTCGTTTCCGCCACAAGCCGCCGAGTCGTGGTTGCCGCGTACCCCGATCGCCCCGGCTGTCGCCAGCCGGTCAACGACGGCGTCCGGCTCCGGACCGTACCCGACGATGTCGCCGAGATGCCAGATCGCGTCGACCGATCCGACGTGGGCCAGGACCGCGTCGAGGGCGTGCAGGTTGGAATGGACGTCCGAGATCACCGCGATCCGCATGGACGAACAATCTACCAGCCGTTCGCTCACCACGGCTGGCGCTTGCGGACGCCCGGATCCCGTGGATAGTCGGCCGGGGCCGCGTCCCGCGCGGTCGCCACGACCAGACAATGACCATCCAGCCCGGGGACCTCCACCGGGTGAAGCTCGAGCGTGCCACCGCCCATGGCCGCCATGGCTCGTTCGCCACCGGCCCATTCACGCTCGAGATCTCCGCGCTTCCAGGCCACCAGCATGCCGCCCGGCTCCAGGATAGGGAAGGCGAGCTCGACCAGCTCGCCGAGGCTTGCGACCGCGCGAGCTGTGACGGCCGGCCATTGGCCTCGGTGCCGGGCGTCCGCCGCCAGCGCCTCGGCGCGGACCGGGGCGGCCTGGACGGTGGCCCCGAGTCCGACCGCGGTCGCCACGGTGGATAGGAAGGCGGACTTCTTTCGGATCGGCTCGAGCAGCACGGCCCGCGCCGCCGGGAGCGCCGCGGCAATGGGCAGGCCCGGGTAGCCGCCACCGGATCCGAGGTCCAGGAAGCGATCCACCCCTCGCTCGCGCAGGATCGGAACGGCCGTCAGGCTGTCGACGACGTGCTCGAGCGCCACGGCGGCCGGGTCGCGGATCGCCGTGAGGTTGATCGCCGTGGTCCAGGCCAACAGGAGCCGGACGTGGGCGCCGATGGCCGCGCGGGCACCGGGCGTCAAGCGCAGACGAAGCGCCGCCAGGCCGGCCTCGAGGGCGTCGTCATAGCCCGGAGGGAGCGGGGCGGTCTGCTCGACGCGCGTCGGGAGCGGCTCGCGCGGCCTGTCCACGGCACGCCTCCATGAATCGCGTGCCGTCCGTCCACGCGGCGCCGCTCCCGGCGTCGGCATCGTCTCGCACCGCAGGCGCGGCTTCGGTCTTCCCCGGTCCGTCCGGTTCGTGGCCGGGTCTCCCCATGCCCCTCGCGGACCGCGTTACCCTCGGGTCGGCCCCAGTGCGGATGCCGGACGGTAGAGGTCCCACCCCCCGACGTCAACGGGGTTTTTCCACCAACTGCGCCGGCGGGCTCGATTCGTGGATAACCAGCTGGGCGCTCAGCTCGCTCGCCCTCCGCCGCGGATCGGACGGCCGAGCGTCCGACGGACGACGTCGATCACCTCTTCGACATACGCATCCGCGTGGCCCTGCTCGGCCGCCGTCCGGACGCAGCCCCCGACATGGTCCTCCAGGACCAGGATCGACAGCGAGTCGACGGCGGCTCGCAGGGCCGCAGTCTGCTGCAGGATGTCGACACAGTACTCCTCGCGCTCGATCATCCGGGCGATGCCACGCACCTGGCCCTCCATCCGCGACAGCCGGCGGATCAGCTGGGCCTTGTCCTTGGAGTAGCTGTGTCGGAAGTGGCTGGGGTCAGGCGGGGCAACCGGACGGCGCCCCTCGGTCGGGCTCATCGGCGTTCGAGTTCCTCCAGGTCGGGCGCCGGACCGGCGCCGCTGGCCGACATCATACTCCCCAGGGGTATCTGGCCGGTGGCCTGGGCGCCGCGACCCGTCGCGCTCCGCTAGACTGGCGGCCGATGACTCCACGCGATCATCCTCGCCTGCTTCCAGACGGCGCTCGGCGCACCGCCCCTGGATGGATTGCCGGCCGGTGACGGTTCCCTTCGCCCACGCCAGCGAGGCGGAGATGTCACGGATCCTCGACTTCTACGCGGTCCGCTGGGAATACGAGCCCCACACCTTTCCGATCCTTTGGAACCTGGACGGCGACGTGGTCGAGAGCTTTGCCCCGGACTTCTTCCTGCCGGATCTCGACCTCTACCTGGAGATGACGACGCTCCGCCAGAAGCTGGTGCGCAAGAAGAATCGGAAGTTGCGCCGGCTGCGCGAGCTCTACCCGGATCTGAATGTCAAGCTCTTCTACGCGCGCGACTTTCGAGCGCTGATGCTCAAGTACGGGCGCCTGGCGTTGATCGACGGCCTGTCCGGGACCCTCGGCCAGGTCGCTGCACCGCATGGTTCCCCGGAGGTCCCCGGACCCGGTCCTCGCGACACACCGCCTGTCGACTCGGCAACGGTCGGCGGACCGTCCGTTAGCGTTGCCGGCCGGAAGCGTGCCGGCCGCCGGCGGGTCGCTGCTCCTGAGGCCTCCATCAACGAAGGGGCGATTCAGGCATGAATCAGTCCATCACGCTCCACAGCGACGTCGCGCAGATCCTCCTGACCGAAGACGAGATCGCGACCAAGGTCCGGGAGCTCGGAGCGCGGATCAGTTCCGATTACCGTGATCGTCCGCTGACCCTCGTCTCGGTCTTGAAGGGTTCGCTGCCGTTCATGGCCGACCTGATGCGCGCCATCGACATCCCGGTGCGGATCGACCTCATGGAGGTCAGCTCCTACGGCGGGTCGAGCACCGAATCGTCCGGCCTGGTACGGATCCTCAAGGACCTGTCGGCCAGCATCGTCGGTGAGGATGTCCTGATCGTCGAAGACATCATCGACACCGGGTTGACGCTCAACTACCTGATCCGGTATCTGCGCGGCAAGGCGCCCGCCTCGCTGCGGATCTGCACCCTGCTCGACAAGCCGGCCCGCCGGCTCGTCGAGATCAAGCTGGACTACACCGGGTTCACGATCCCCGATCAGTTCGTGGTCGGCTACGGCCTCGATTACGGCGAGCTCTACCGAAACCTGCGCTACGTCGGCGTGCTCCGTCCGGAGGTCTACTCGGGGGCGCCGGAGGGATGACCATGCACCGCCGGCCCCTCGGCCGCGGGCGAACGCTGGCCGCGCTCGCCGCTCCCCTGATCGTGCTCGGGTGCGTGCTGCCGTGGTGGCGCGTGGGCGGGACGCCGGGGATCACGGAGCGGGCCGGCAACGGGTTCGAGGGCAGCGGGATCGTCGTGTTTCTTGTCGGCATCGCAACGCTGGCGCTGGTCGCCCTGCCGTATGCCGCGGGCGACCGCCCGTTGGCTCTCGATCGATGGCTGTCGTTCGCCATCCTCGCGGTGGCCGGCTGGATCGCGCTCGCCTGGCAGGTGCTGCAGCTCGCCCTGATCGGGGCGTTCCAGTTCCACGAGCCGGCCCAGGTTCTGACCAACGGGCCAGGGGTCTGGCTGGCCGGGGTCGGCCTGGCCACGCTCTCCCGGGCGGTTACCGCGATGGCCGCGGAGCCCGCGCGCCGCTGACGTCAGCGGGGGACGGCGACGCCGGACGACAGGAGACGGCGGAGGAATCGCCTCGTCCGCTCGTCCTGGGGATTATCCAGGACCTGTTCGGGCGGCCCGACTTCGATGAAAGTCCCCTCCTCGATGAAGTAGACCCGGTCGGCAGCCTCCCGGGCGAACTGCATCTCGTGGGTCACCACGATCATCGTGCTCCCCTCGTGGGCAAGCTCCTCCATGACCATGATGACCTCCCCGACGAGGGTCGGGTCGAGGGCGCTCGTCGGCTCGTCGAACATGAGGACCTTCGGCTCCATGGTCAGGGCGCGGGCGATCGCGACACGCTGCTTCTGGCCGCCCGACAGGCGGGCCGGGTATTCGTCCCGCTTCTCCATGAGCCCGACCTTGTCGAGGTACTTCTCTGCCGTCGCGACCGCCTCGTCCTTCGACACCCCCTTCACCCGGACGGGTCCTTCGATGAGGTTGTCGATCACCTTCATGTGGGGGAAGAGGTTGAACTCCTGGAAGACCATCTGTGCCCGCTGGCGGATCTGCCGGATCTTCTCCCGATCGTCTTTGTCGCGAGCGTGGAGCGGGTCAGCCGCGATCCGGAGCCCATCGACCTCGACCGAGCCGACGGTCGGCTCTTCGAGGAAGTTCGTGCAGCGCAGGAGCGTGCTCTTGCCCGATCCCGAGCGGCCGATCAGGCAGATCGTCTCGCGCGGGTAGACCTCGAGCGTACAGCCGCGCAGGACATGGTTCGAGCCGAAGAACTTCTCGAGGTTCTCAAGACGCACCATCGGCTCTGCGCCGGGTGGTGTGAGAGCGCCTGGCTTGGCGTACCGGTCATGGATCGGAATGTGGATCGGAGACGCCGTGCGCAATCGATCAGATCCTCCGGTCGCTCTCTGCCAAGCGCTTCTCGAGCCGATCCTGGACGACCGAGAAGGCGATCGTCAGGCTCCAGTATATGAGCGCCGCGAGAAGGAGCGTCTCGAGGGACCGGAAATTCGACTGCCCGACGCGCTGTGCACGCCATAGCAGTTCCTGCACCGTCATCAGCGACACGAGTGCCGAGTCCTTGATCATGGCGATGAACTCGTTGCCGATGGCCGGGATGACGATCCGGATCGCTTGGGGCAGGATGACCCGGCGCATGGTCTGGGCATCGGTCATCCCGAGCGCGCCCGAGGCCTCGATCTGGCCGCGTGGGACCGCCTGGATCCCGGCTCGGAAGATCTCCGTCATATACGCGCCGTAGTTGAAGGCGAGTGCGAAGACCGCCAGCATGATCACGGGGATCCCGGCCGAGGCGGGGATGATCTGCGGCAGGGCCAGGTAGATGAA
>JAUSJS010000241.1 GCA_030647575.1 Candidatus Limnocylindrales bacterium
TACTGGCTGCCGACCAGAGCGGCCAGGACGAGGGCGGCCGCCACCGGCAGAACCGCCGCGCGCCGATCACGAGCCGTGTTTGCTCGTGCACTGAGGATCATGCCGATGCCCAGGAGGACGAACGCGAGCGCGGCGTTGACCTTCATGGTCAGCAACCCGGGGACGATCGACTTCAGGACGTCGAGCCCGAGCAGCCAACCGAGCAGGACCGTGATCCCGACCGCGGCGGCCAGGCTGGCGGCGACCGTCGGGAGATCATTCAGACCCAAGCGCATCGTGCCCAAGGGCAGCGTCGACCGATCGGGGCGGACCATTCCGATCGCAGGTTGCATGGACACTTGGGCTAGCGGGTCGCCTGATGATCTCGCCGCGGCGCGCAGCCACAAGGGGCCATCAGTCCCATTCTGATTCACCCGATCGGCTGCCGGTGCCCCGCGCGACTCCGTCCAGCGGCATGGTTACGCCTCCACGTCCAGCCTGGACGGACCGCCGCGGTCAGCTCGGAGGGCGGTTTCACGCTCAAGACCACTGGCGAGCCGGGTGGGATTCGAACCCACGACCAAGGGATTAAAAGTCCCGTGCTCTGCCGCTGAGCTACCGGCCCACGGACAGCCTACCCGCTGACGCGCCTCAGGGCTACGAGGCGACCTACGGCGACGGGGCCGCCGTCACGGGCGTCGGCAGCGGCTCACCCCGGACGCCCGCCAGCAGGTTGGCCGCGGCCATCGCCGCCATCTTTCCGCGAGTCGCCCGCGAGGCCGACGCGATGTGCGGGACGATGAGACAGTTGTCGAGCCCCACCAGGGGGTCGTCCATCGGAATCGGTTCGGGATCGGTCACGTCCAGCGCGGCCGCCCAGATGACGCCGTCGCGGAGCGCGTCGGCGAGCGCGAGCTGGTCGATGACCGGGCCACGGGACGTGTTGACCAGCACGGCCGTCGGCTTCATCGCGGCCAGGGTGTAGGCGTTGATCAGGTGGCGGGTCTCCTCGGTCAGGTTCACGTGGAGCGAGACGAAGTCACTCTGCGCAAGCAGCTCCTCGAGCGAGACGTAGCTCGCGCCGAGTGGCTGCGTGATCTCGTCCGGCAGGCGATTCACGTCGTGGTACAGGATCGCCATCCCGAACCCCTGCGCGCGCCGCGCGACGGCCTGCCCGATCCGCCCGAAGCCGACGATTCCGATCGTCGCGCCATGGACGTCGGGGCCCAGGAGCAGCAGCGGGCCCCAAGTCCGCCAGTGCCCGGCCCGCACATAGCGGTCACCCTCGGGAAGCCGGCGTCCGGCCGCCATCAGCAGCGCCCAGGCGAGGTCGGCGGTCGTCTCGGTCAGGACGCCCGGCGTATTGCCGACGGCGATTCCACGCCGCGCGCAGGCCGCCACGTCGATGTTGTCGAAGCCAACGGCATAGTTGCTGACGACGCGCAGCCGGGGCCCCGCCGCATCGAGCAGCTCGTCGTCGACCCGGTCGGTCAGGAGGGTGAGGATCCCGTCGCAGCCGGCGACCCGTCGCAGCAGCTCGTCCCGTGACGGCTGAAGCTCGTCCTGCCAGACGTCCGCGTCGCAGGCGGCCCGGACCGGCAGCAACTCCTCCTCGGGAATCTGGCGGGCGACAAAGACGCGCGGTCGACGCTCGTCAGGCACGTCCGGGACCGTCCAGAAACCCGCGGATCCGGGTTAGCGCCTCGGTCAGGTTGGCCTGCGACGTTGCGTACGAGATCCGAATGTGATCGCCGCCATGACCGCCGAAGGCCGTTCCAGCCAGCACGCAGACGCCGGCTTCGTGGAGCAACCGATCCGCCAGCTGCGCCCCGGAGAACCCCGTCGCCGCCACAGACGGGAACGCATAGAAGGCGCCGGTTGGCCGCCGACATTCGATCCCGGGAATGGCGTTGAGCCCATCGACGATCAGGTCGCGCCGCAGTCGGAATTCGCGAACCATCGCCTCCACGTCCCCCTGTGGCCCGGTCAACGCCTCGACCGCCCCGAGCTGGGCGAATGTCGGGGCGCAGCTGATCGTGTTGATGATCAGCTGGGCATAGGTCTCCCGCAGGGACGTCGGGACGATCGCATAGCCCAGTCGCCAGCCGGTCATCGCGAAGGTTTTGGAGAAGCCATCGAGAACGATCGTCCGCTCGGCCATGCCGTGCAGGGACGCGATCGAGACGTGCTCGGCGCCGTCGTACACGATCCGCCCGTAGATCTCGTCGGTCAGCACCCACAGGTCGTGGCGAATCGCGAGCCCGGCGATTGCCTCGAGGTCGCCCCTGGTCAGCACCCCGCCGGTCGGATTGGCTGGCGAGTTGAGCACGAGCACACGCGTCAGCGGCGTCACGAGCGAGGCCAGCTCGTCGACATCCAGGCGGAAGTCGTTGGCCATCCGGATCGGGACCGGAACCGGTGTCGCGCCGACAAAGCGGGCGAGCGACTCATAGATCGGGTAACCCGGGTCCGGGACGAGCACCTCGTTACCGGGGTCGACCAGGCCCAGGATCGCGTAGAGCATCACGCCCTTGCCGCCGACGGTCACGAACACCTGCGACGGGTCGGCGGCGAATCCCTTGCGAGCCGTCACGTCGGCCGCGATCGCTTCACGCAGGGCGGGGATCCCGGCAAATGGCGCGTAGTGCGTCTCGCCGGCGTCGAGGGCGCGCTTCGCCGCCTCGCGAACGTGCACGGGTGTATCGAAATCGGGTTCGCCGATCTGGAGGTAGACCATCGATCGACCCTGCGCCTCGAGCGCTTTCGCGCGCATCGTCACCTCGAAGGCGCTTTCGGTCCCGATCGTGCCCATGCGGGCCGCAATTCGCATTCGTTCGCCTCCAATCACGGCAACAGCTGGCGTACGGCGAACACGACGTTCGCCGGCCGTTCGGCCAGGCGCCGCATGTACCACGGGTACCAATGCTCGCCGTAGGCGATCAGGGCCTGCACCCGGTAGCCGGCGGCCGCCATCCGGCGCTGCTGGTCCTCGCGAATCCCGAAGAGCATCTCGACCTCAAAGCCGTCGTGCCCAATCCCGGCGGCGCCCACCTGCTCGGCGATCTGCTCGATGAGCGACACGTCATGCGTGCCGAGACCCAGCCGGATCGGCCGCCCGCGGCCGTCGAGCAGGAAGCGCACGGCCAGCCCCAGGAAGTTGGCGTCGATGCTTCGCCGGTTGGTGTAGGCGATCGACTCCGGTTCGTCATAGGCGCCTTTCACGAGGCGGATCGCCGGATCGAGCGGTCGCAGCCGCTCGATGTCCGCGGCCGTCCGCCGCAAGTACGCCTGGAGGCAGATCCCCGTCCGTGGCTGGACCGCCCGCAGCCGCTCGTAGAGTGCGATCGTCGCCTCGACGTAGGCGCTCCCTTCCATGTCGATCCACAGGTATGAGCCCTGCGCCGCGGCATGCTCGGCCAGGCGCACGAGGTGCTGGAGGCA
>JAUSJS010000003.1 GCA_030647575.1 Candidatus Limnocylindrales bacterium
TCGTACCAGTTGTAGAAGTGCCCGTGGAAGCGTCGCAGGCTGCCGAGGGTGGCAAGCGTCGCCTCGAGCCGTTCAACCATCTCGCGCGTCCCGATCCAGCCGAAATCGCGGGCTGTGACGATCGACAGCAAGTACATCCCGATGTTTGTCGGCGACGTGCGATGGGCTACGACGGGCTGGGGCTCCTCCTGGAAGTTGTCGGGCGGCAGATCGTGGTCCTCCGGGCCGACAAACGTCTCGAAAAACCGCCACGTTCGACGGGCTGTGAGACGGAGCGCGCCGACATCGGCGGACGAGAGTTGCCGTCCGCTGGATGCAGCGGGTCGCAGGCTGACCCACCGTGCGATGGCCGGCGCGAGCAGCCAGATGATGACAAACGGTGCGGCCATCGGACCCGCCGACGGCTTCAGGGCGAGCACGAGCGCGCCGGCGACGGCAGCAATGGCCATGCCCCCGGCCATCTGCCGGCAGAATCCCGCCAGCTTCAGGTCGAAGCTTCCCTTGGTCTGCGAAGTGGTGGTCCACTCCAGGAGATTCCGGCGGGTGACCCACAGTCGTGTCAGCGTCCGCAGGATGGCGTCCGTCATCAGCGCCGTCTGGTAGGCGAGGAACGCCAGGCCGAGGCCCGCGTGAGCAGCGGCGAGGGCGCTGTCCGAGGCCACGGCCCGCAGGTGACTGCGCTTGGAGACGCCCCGCCGTCGAGGCAGCAGGCCCGCCAGGACCGGCAGCGAGGCGGGGATGATCATCGCGACGAGGACGAAGCCGGTCCACACGCCGGCCGGCGCGGACGGCACCATCCACGCCGCGAGAAGGGTGGCCAGCGTCAGTGGCGCGGACAGCGTCCGGCGCAAGTTGTCGACCATCTTCCAGCGTGCGATGCCGGGAACGGGACTCCGGCTCCGGCGACCCGTGGCGTCGCGCGCCCAACCTAGGATCCAGGGGAGCAGCTGCCAGTCTCCTCGCGCCCAGCGGTGCTGGCGGGCCGCGGCCTCCAAGTAATGAGAGGGGTGCTCGTCGAACAGTTCGATGTCGGTCACCAGCCCCGCCCGGGCAAAGGTCCCTTCGAACAGGTCATGGCTGAGGAGCGCGTTGTCAGGCACGCGACCCGCCATCGCCTGCTCGAAGGCATCGAGGTCGTAGATCCCTTTTCCGGTGTAGCTCCCCTCGCCGAAGAGATCCTGGTACACGTCGGATGCCGCGGAAGCGTAGGGGTCGATCCCGGCCGATTCCGAGAAGATCCGCTGGAAGAACGATGCCTCCCGCTCGGCGGGGAGTGTGGTTGCGATCCGCGGCTGTAGGATCGCGTAGCCGCGCGTAACCCGCCCGGTGCGTGAATCGAAGATCGGCCGGTTGAGCGGGTGGGCGATGGTCCCGACGAGGCGCGCGACTGCATCCCTCGGCAGACGGGTGTCGGCGTCGACCGTGAGGACGTAGCGCACATCGGCCGGTGGGATCGATGCGGTGCGCCCCGAGGTCAGGAAGTCCGTCGAGGTTTCGCCGCGCAGCATGGCGTTCATCTCGTGCAGCTTGCCTCGCTTGCGTTCCCAGCCCATCCAGCGGCCTTCGATCTCGTTAAAGCGCCGCCTCCGATGAAAGAGCAAAAAGCGGGCGCCTCCGCCGGGTGCCTCGCCGTGGCGAACGTTCAGACGGTCAATCGCCGCGGTTGCCGTCGCCAGCAGTTCGTCGTCGCCTGGGACGCTCTCGCTCGGGGCGTCCGGCCAGTCGGACAGGAGCGCGAACCGAACATCGCCGTCGGGGTTCCCGAGGTAGTGGATCTCGAGGCGCCTCACGAGTTCCTCGACATCCGCCGCGCTCGTCAGGAGGGTCGGCATCACAACCAGCGTCCGGAGGTCGGAGGGCACCCCCCCGGCCAGCTCGAGCCGCGGCAGCAGCATCGGGTCGAGCACGTGCATCACGATCCGGTTGACCAACGCCACCGCCAGGTCCGAGGCCGGAATGAGGGCCAGGATCGCGAGTGCGAGCAGGCCGGGACCGGCCGCGCCGCCCCCACTGGACAGGAAGAGAGGCACGGCGAGGATCAACGCCGTGCATAGCGCTAGCGTGCTCAGATACCTTGGCGTGGCCGCGGTCACGTAGGCTCGTCGCAGCCGACCGGCCAGGGGGACGCGAACCCGGAGCGCGCGCTCAAGCGCGGGTCGGCCGTCGGAGATCAGGTAGTAGCCGGGGTCAAGAGCGCGACCATCGTCGTCGTTGCCGCCGAGGCCGTCGCCACCGCTCTCCGCCATGACGGTGGCGCTTCGGGCGACCTCGACCTCGCTCCGCTTCGATCTGCGGGCAAGCTCCTCGATGGCATGTCGGTACCGATCTCGCGTGGCGAAGTCCATGTCCCCGAACGAACCACCCGACCGAAGGACCTCATCGACCAGGCTCACGCTCTCCACGAATTGGGCCCAGTCGAACCAGGAGATGAGGCGCATGCTGGTGATCACGTTCCGGACGGTGACATTCATCTCGGCCTGCCGCTGGTGCTCAAGGTGAACGGTCTCTTCGGCCGTCGTGCCCTGCGTGGCGAGGCGCTCCTCGAGCCAGCCGAGCGCCGGCGTTACGGCCGGATCCTGATCCCGCAGTCGCTGGAACAGTTGCACACGACCGGCCGTCGGCAGCGTCGCCTCCGTGAGTCGGCGCAGCGATCTCACGGCGACCTCCGGGCTGTCCCGCCCGATGCCGAGCAGGCTGTCGGCGAGCTCGTCTGCGCTCTGCCGTGCCGCCCGGCTACGCACGATCTCCTCCGCTATGCGGCGAAGGTTTTCGACCAGAATGATCCGCAGACTGATGGCGATCGCCCAAAGCTCCCCGATGGTCAACGGCTCGACCTGCTGATAGGCACGCACCATGCGGCGCAGGCTCTCCGGGTCGAAGCGGCTGTCCGTGTGCGCGACGTAAGCCCACGCGAGACCGACGACCCGCGGGTAGCCCTCGAGGTGGCCTTCGGCAAGCTTGGGGAGCTCGCGATAGTAGTCCGCTGGTAGGTCGTCGCGGATCTCACGGAGTTGTTCGTCGACGATGTGGAAGTTGTCGACGAGCCATTCAGCGGCCGGCGTGATGGAGCGCTCTCCCCTGATCGCACCGGCGAGCACGCGGTATGACGCCAGCAGGATGCGTCCGTTCGCTGCAACGATGGGTCGGATCGGGCGTCCATGGCGAAGTTCATTGGTGATCGCCTGTGCGGCGGCGAGCGACGCGGCGTGCTGCTCGAGGCGCTCGACGCTGAACAGCTCCGAGACGATCGCCTCGCCCTGGTCGCCCAACGGGCTGGCCGGCCTGCGAAACCTGATCGGCCGAGCCCGGCGAAGTTGGATCGATCTCACTTGGTGTCAATCATACGTGAACCGTCCCGGGGTTGATGGAGACTTGGATCATTGAGTCCCGACCAAGGCGGGGACGGTGCTCACGGTAGTGGATCTGTTCGAGTTCTGCGGGGGCACTTAGCCGGTCGTGCTGAGCAGGCGACGGTAGTTCAAGCTCTGACAGAGCCCGCAGCGCGCACGCGCGGCGGAATAGGGAGGAGCCACCGATGGTCACTGAGTCTGCGACGCTACCGTCGCGCCCCGCTTGGCAGGCGCTGGTGCGCCACGCTCAGCAGGTCAGGGATGTCCACTTGCGCGACCTGTTCGCCGCCGATCCGGCCCGCGGCGAGCGGCTCGTCGCGGAGGCGGCGGGGCTCTGTCTCGACTACTCGAAGCAACGGGTGACGGACACGACGTTGCGCTTGCTCCTCGCGCTGGCGCAGTCGGCCGGGTTGCCGACACGGATCGACGCGATGTTCCGCGGTGAGGCCATCAACGTGACCGAGCACCGCCCCGCCCTCCACGTCGCGCTGCGCGCCCCGAACGGGCGGTCAATATACGTCGACGGCCACGACGTCGTGCCCAACGTGCATGTCGCCCTGGACCGGATGGCCGACTGTGCTAACCGCGTGCGTGCTGGCACCTGGATTGGCCTCACCGGGCGGCGGATCCGCACGGTCATCAATATCGGGAGCGGCGGTTCCGATCTCGGCCCGCGAATGGCCTACGAGGCGCTCCGGCATTACCGTGACCCGGGCATCACGGTGCGCTTCGTCTCCAACGTCGACGGAACTGACTTGGTGGAGGCTACGCGCGACCTCGACCCCGCGGAAACCCTCTTCATCATCTCCTCGAAGTCGTTCACGACGCTCGAAACGATGACCAACGCGCGCACGGCACGGGCGTGGTGCGTGGGCGCCCTGGGTGATGCGGCGGCGGTGTCGAAGCATTTCATCGCCGTCTCTACGAACGCCCGCGAAGTGGCAGCGTTCGGCATCGATCCCGGGAATGTGTTTGGCTTCTGGGACTGGGTCGGGGGCCGTTACTCCATGGACTCGGCCATCGGTCTCTCGACGATGATCGCCGTCGGCCCGGAACACTTCGGCGCGATGCTCGCAGGCTTTCACGCAATGGATGAGCATTTCCGCACGTCGCCGCTGGACCGCAACCTCCCCGTGCTGCTGGGGCTGCTGACTGTCTGGTGTGCGAACTTCT
>JAUSJS010000022.1 GCA_030647575.1 Candidatus Limnocylindrales bacterium
CCGGGGCGCGCCCGGACGCAGCGGCCATCACCGCCCTCCGCGGTCCGTACGCACGCGTTCTTGTCACCCACCAACCCGAGTGGTACGCGCCGGACATCGGCGGGTCGGCTGGGCCCGGATCCGGGCGATTCCAGTCACTCACCACCGGGATTTCTACCCGGAGCTCGGTGCCGTCGCCCTGCCGATCACGTACCTCGGGGGTTGGTAGGCGACAATTCGGCCACGACCTGGGAGGGCCGGCAGCCGACCTCGGGACGACCGACAGCCGACCTCGGGACGGCCGACGGGCGCCCGATGCGTCCGGGATAAGGGCGCCCGCGCATCATCGGGTCGTGGATGACGTCAGAGTCGGCCGCCTGCTGCGTGCGCTCCGAATTCGGAGGCACCTACGCCAGGAGGACATCGGCGAAATCGCCGAGGTGTCGCAGTCGGCGATTTCGTTGATCGAGCGCGGCCATCTGTCGACCTTGTCGATCCGCGTCCTGCGCGCGGTCTTTGCAGCCGTCGACGCTCGGTTCGACGGAACGGTCGCGTGGCGCGGTGGCGCCTTGGATCGCCTGCTCGATGAGCGGCACGCTCGGCTGGTGGGTCAGTTCGCGGCCAGCCTCACCCGCGCCGGTTGGGAGGTCCAGGTCGAGGTGACGTTCGCGCACTACGGCGAGCGCGGGTCGATCGACATCGTCGGGCTTCGGCCGTCCGACGGTGTCACATTGATCGTCGAGATCAAGACCGAGCTGACCGCGATCGACGACACGATCCGCCGGCTCGACATCAAGGATCGCCTTGGAGCGCAGATCGTGTTCGAGCGTTTCGGATGGCGACCGACGACCGTCGCGCGAGTCCTGGTCGTACTCGAGGGCTCGACCGCTCGACGGCGGGTTGCCGCGCACGACGGTACGCTGCGGGTGGCATTTCCTGACCGCGGTCCGAGGCTGCGTGCGTGGCTGATGCGTCCAGTGGGCAGGATCAGCGGGCTCCGTTTCGTGTCGCTGAGCGGATGAGCGCTCGGGTTGACCGGGCGACGATTCGCCACTTACCGATCCGGGTGGTACGTGACGGACATCGCCAGGTCGGCGGGGCCCAAGTCAGGGCGGATTCCCGCCGCGCACCACGGGGGTTGGTAGGTGGGGCTCGGCAGGGCGCAGATGCACGCCGCGCACCACGGGGATTGGTGGCTGGCGAAATCGGAGGGCGGCGACGGGCGCGCGGTCTGGGGCGGCGCCCGTCCCGGGTCACGAGCGGCGCCCGTCCCGGGTCCCGAGCGGCGCGTCCGCGCTATTGGTCCGAGGTGACCGTCCCCGCAGCCGCGCCCTTCGGTTCCTTGCCCTTCGGCCAGTAGAGCTCCTTCTTGACTGAGGCCTCCGAGAAGCCCAGGCCAAGCAGCGTCTCCTCGGCACTCAGGATCATGTCTGGGTTGCCGCACAGGTAGGCAATGGTGTTGGAGCTGTCGAGCCCGAGCTCCTCGCAAACGGGTGCGACGATCGACTCGACCCGGCCCGTCCGCCCGGTCCAGCCGGCGTTCGACGGATCGGCCGGTCGCGAGACGGTTGGGATGAACGTGACCGGATACTCCCCGCTCCGTTCCCAGCCTTCGAGCAGCGCGCGGTAGCCCACATCCCGCTCGTACGAGCAGCCGTTGAGGAAGACCGCCCGACGCGGCGCGCCGGCCGCAAGCAGCTCCCGCATCATCGCGACGAAAGGCGCATTGCCCGTTCCGGACGAGATGAACAGATGAATTCGGTCGTCGTCTGGCTCGAGGGTGAACTTGCCCTTCGGCCCGATCATGCGCATCCGATGGCCCACGGGCAGGGCCCACAGCAATGGCGTGAATTGGCCGCCCTCGACCAACCGGACGTAGAGCTCGTAGCCCTTGCCCGCGTCACGCGGGGCGGACGCGACCGAGTACGGCCGCTGCACGATTCGGCCGTCGACCATGACCCCGATCGTCATGTACTGTCCTGGCTCGAACGGGGTCGGGTCGCCGTGGAAGCGGATCCAGAAATAGGCCAGGCTCTCGTGCTGGTCCTGCCGATCGACGAGCGTGGCGTTGTACTGGGGCGCCTCGGGAGCGATGACGCGCAGGGGCGTCACGAGTCCGGTCATGCCCGGATGGTACCCGGGCCCCGTGTCCGCCTGCGACCTTTCCGGTCAGCGCGGCCGCCCGTGGTCGATTGTGGCGGCGGCCATTCGTCGTCAAGATAGGCCCCACTCCAGCCGAGGTGCGCCATGCCGACTGCGACCGAGACCTTCACGGGCTTTCGACCCGAGGCCATCCAGTTCCTCGCCGATCTGGCCGCCAACAACGAGCGGGCCTGGTTCCAGCCACGGAAGGCCGACTACGAACGCCTCCTCAAGCAACCGCTCGAAGCCCTGTGCGTTGCCCTGGCCGAGCGATTCGAGGCGCGAGGCATCCCGCTGACGGCCGACCCCGCCCGCTCGCCCTTCCGGATCTACCGAGACGTCCGCTTTTCGAAGGACAAGTCGCCGTACAAGACCAACATCGGGGCGAGCTTCCCGTGGACCGGTGGTGGTGACAGCGTGCCCGTCGGCTACTTCCACCTCGAACCGGGCGAGGCCTTCACCGGTGGCGGGCTCTGGCACCCGGAACCGGCCCGCCTGAGCGCGTTCCGCCGCCTGCTGGACACGGATCCGGGGCGGGTCCACGCGGTCATCGACCAACCCGCCTTCGTCGCGACCTTTGGCCGGCTCATGGGCGACCAGCTCACCCGTGTGCCCCAGGGCTATCGCTCCGATCATCCTGAGGCTGATCTGCTCAAGCTCAAGGACATCACCTTCAGTCACCGCCTGTCCGATGCCGACCTTTTCTCGCCGGAGCTCCCGGATCGGCTGGTGGCGAGCCTGGAGACCGCGGTCCCGGCGATGCGCCTGCTTGCGACGCTGCACGCGACCTGAACCGGGATCGTCACCGAGGGCGGTCGCCACCCTCACGCAACCGGAGTGGACCGGGGTGCGACGGTACAATCGGTCGGTCACGACCTGATCTCCAGCGCAGCCCGCTGTCCGGCTGCCGCCCTGCCCGGAGGAACCGTCTCATGACCCAGACCGCGACCGACGCCGCCGAGCGCGCCCGCAAGGCCGCCAAGCGCTACATCTACGCCTGGGGCGGCGGCCGGGCCGAGGGTGACGCCACGATGCGCGACCTGCTCGGTGGCAAGGGCGCGGGCCTGGCCGAGATGACCAACGCCGGCCTGCCGGTCCCTCCCGGTTTCACGATCACGACCGAGGCCTGCAACGACTACTTCACGGCCGGCCAGCGGCTCCCCGAAGGTCTCTGGGAGGACGTCCTCGACGCGCTCAAGGAGGTCGAGGCGCTGACCGGGAAAGGCTTCGGCAAGGCCGCCGACCCGCTCCTCGTCTCCGTTCGCTCGGGCGCCAAGTTCTCCATGCCCGGCATGATGGACACGGTCCTCAACCTGGGGCTCAACGAGGAGACCTTGCAGGGGCTAATCGCCCTGACCGCCAACGAGCGCTTTGGCTGGGACGCCTATCGGCGCTTCATCCAGATGTTCGGCCGGATCGTGATGGACGTGAAGGGCGAGCGCTTCGACCACGCCCTCGAGGCGGCGAAGGCCGCGCATGGCGCCGCCCAGGACACCGACCTCGACGCGGCTGCCCTCCGTTCCCTCGTCGACGACTTCAAGGCGATCGTCCGCGAGGACGCCGGTCGCGAGTTCCCGAGCGACCCGGACGAGCAGCTCGACCTCGCGATCAAGGCGGTCTTCGCCAGCTGGTTCGGCAAGCGCGCCGTCGACTACCGCAACAACCAGAAGATTGCCCACGACCTCGGGACGGCGGTCAACGTGGTCACGATGGTCTACGGCAACATGGGCGACGATTCGGGTACCGGCGTCGCGTTCACCCGCGACCCGAACACCGGCGAGAAGGTCCTGTTCGGCGAATACCTGACCAACGCCCAGGGCGAGGACGTCGTCGCCGGCATCCGGACCGCCCCCAAGATCAGCCAGATGCAGACCGACATGCCGGAGGTCTACGCCGAGTTCCTGCGGATCGGCCAGCAGCTCGAGAAGCACTACCGCGACGTCCAGGACCTCGAGTTCACGATCGAACGGGGCCAGCTGTTCATGCTCCAGACCCGATCGGCCAAGCGGACGGCCGCGGCCGCGGTCAAGATCGCCACCGACTTCGTGAATGAGGGCCTGATCACCAAGGAAGAGGCCCTGACCCGGATCGAGCCGGCGCATGTGGACCAGCTCCTGCGCGACCAGTTCGACCCGGCCGCACGGGCGAAGGCCACGCGGATCGCCAAGGGCCTCAATGCCTCGCCCGGCGCGGCCGTCGGCCGGGCCGTCTTCGATGCCGACACCGCGGTCGACTGGGTTGGCCAGGGCGAGCGCGTCGTGCTCGTCCGGATCGAGACATCGCCGGACGACTTCCACGGGATGGCCGTCGCCCAGGGAATCCTGACCGCCCGCGGCGGCGCGACCAGCCACGCGGCGGTGGTCGCGCGACAGATCGGCAAGCCGTGCGTGGCCGGCTGTCATGAGCTCGACGTCGATTACAAGGCCGCCTCCGCCTCGGCCAACGGCGTCACCTTCGCCCAGGGCGACTGGATCAGCGTCGACGGCGCGACCGGCGAGGTCTTCCTCGGCGCGCTACCCACCGTCTCCGCCCGGTTCGAGGACCAGCCGGAGCTCCAGACGATCCTGGGCTGGGCCGACGAGGTCCGCCGGATGCAGGTCTGGACCAACGCCGACAAGCCCGAGGAGGCGGCCCTCGCTCGGAGTTACGGCGCCCAGGGCATCGGCCTGTGCCGCACCGAGCACATGTTCCGCGAGGGCGAGCGGCTCGAGATCGTTCGTGGCGCCATCCTCGTCGCCAACGCCGCGACCCGGGCGAAGGCGAAGGCGGCCGCCGGCGCGAAGCTCAGCGTCGAGGAGGCGGGGGCGGTCAGCACCTTCGACGCGGCGATGGCCAAGCTCGAGGTCCTCCAGCAAGGCGACTTCGAGGGCATCTTCCGAGCGATGGACAGCCTGCCCGTCGTGATCCGCCTGATCGATCCGCCGCTCCATGAGTTCCTGCCGAACCTCGAGGAGCAGCTGGTCAAGGTGACGAAGGCCGGCGACGCCGCGACCGAAGAGGACCGCGTGCTGCTTGCGACAATCAAGTCGATGCACGAGCAGAACCCGATGCTTGGCCTCCGTGGCTGCCGGTTGGGGCTGATGATCCCGGACTTCGTGAAAGTCCAGACCCGGGCGATCCTGAACGCCCTGATCGCGGTCAAGAAGGCTGGCGGCCACCCGAAGGCCAAGATCATGATCCCACTGGTCGGGCACGTGAACGAGTTGTCGGCGACCAAGGCGATCCTGGAGAAGGAGGCCAAGGCGGTCGAGTCGGCAGCCGGCGTCAACGTCGAGTACGTCTTCGGGACGATGATCGAGGTCCCGCGCGGCGCCCTGACCGCCGACGAGATCGCCCATCACGCGGCGTTCTTCAGCTTCGGCACGAACGACCTGACCCAGATGACATTCGGCTACAGCCGCGACGATGCCGAGGGCGGCTTCTTGCTCAAGTACGTCGAGGACGGGATCCTCCCGTTCAACCCGTTCCAGACCCTGGACGACGCGGTGGTCGGGCTGATGCGGACGGCGGTCGAGAAGGGCCGGGCGACCCGCCCGGACATCGAGCTCGGGATCTGCGGTGAGCACGGCGGCGACCCCGAGTCGATCCACAAGTGCGAGCGGATCGGGCTCGACTACGTGTCGTGCTCGCCCTTCCGCGTGCCCGTGGCGCGCCTGGCAGCCGCGCAGGCGGTGCTGGCAGGCGCCGAACGCGACAAGTAGGCCCGCGGGGCACCGGTTACCCGCGCGACCCCAAGTGCCGTACCATTCCGCGCGAGGGAGCGACCGGAACGGGCGCCCTCCGCCGGACGTACGGGTTGACATGCCGATCGAGTTCAGCAGCCTTGTCGAGTCCATCCAGCGTGGCTTCGGGTTGATCCCGCACCCGGCCATTGCGATTGCCCTGCTCGCCGGTCCCACGGCGGCCCTCATCGCTTATCGCCTGATCGGCGTGGTGCGCCGGAGGCAGACCTCCAACGAGACGGTCGCGGCGCTGTGGGTCTGCGAGGACTGCCGCTCGGTCAATGAGCTGCGCCAGTCGCGCTGCTACCGATGTGGTGCCGAAGGCGACGCCACCGACGAGATCGAGGTGATCCTCGATCAGCCCACGCGCGCGCCCGCCACCTTCGAGGTCCCGGCCGGCTCGCCGTTCGCGGCGCTCGGCGCCCACACGGACCGGAGCTCCGGCCAGGGTCCAGTCACGCCGGTGATGGCTGATGCGACGTTCCCGCGTGATGCGATCGCCGTGGGTCCGGGTCGCCCTGTCGACGCGCTGGCTCGGGCGCCACTTGCCGAGGCCGATCGGACCGGCTCCGAACCCGGGCCCACGGTCGAGGCA
This sequence comes from Candidatus Limnocylindrales bacterium, assembly GCA_030647575.1. Classification (GTDB taxonomy): domain Bacteria; phylum Chloroflexota; class Limnocylindria; order Limnocylindrales; family CSP1-4; genus SPCO01. Next base: position 6,439 of record JAUSJS010000022.1, read on the forward strand.
GGCGAAGCGGCGCCGGACAGCGACCTGGCTTCCGCGGTGGGGCGCCGAAGGTAGCCGGCTCGCCCGAAGCACGGCCGCGCAGGTGACGAGCCGGGCGAGGAGACTCTTCCTCGACACGGCCCCGTTGCGGCTGGATCGCGACTATCGCTGGCTGTGGTCCGGCCAGGTCATCTCGGGGATGGGCAACCAGATCACCCGGGTGGCCCTGCAGTTCCAGGTCTACGTGCTGACGGGCTCCACGCTGGCGATCGGGGCCCTGGCCCTCTTCCAGCTGGTCCCGATCCTGCTCTTCGCGCTCGGCGCCGGATCCCTGGCTGACGCCATCGATCGCCGCCGGCTGCTGATGGTCACCCAGACCGGGCTCGCCACCTGCAGCCTGACCTTGACGCTGCTGGCGCTGAGCGGCGATCCGCCACTTCCGGCGCTCTTCGCGGTCGCCTTCGTGGCGGCCGGCCTGGGCGCCGTCGATCAAGTGACGCGTTCGTCGGCGATCCCGCGGCTGGTTCCTCCGGAACGGCTCCCGGCGGCCATCGCGCTGAACCAGCTCAACTTCCAGACGGCCTCGATCATCGGCCCGGCCGCGGGCGGGCTGCTGATTGCGACCGTCGGAATCGCCGGCGCCTACGCGGTCGATGTGGCGAGCTTCCTGGCGACGTTGACCGCGTTGTTCGCGATCCACCCGCTGCCGCCGCTCGGCGACGCCGCGCGGCCCGGTCTCGCGGCGATCGCCGAGGGTCTGCGCTTCGCGCGCGAGAAGCGCGCGATCCTGGGGTGCCTCGCGATCGACCTCAACGCGATGATCTTCGGGATGCCGACGGCGCTCTTCCCGGTCCTGGCCCTCGACGTCTTCCAGACCGGGCCCGCCGGCTTCGGGCTGCTGGCCGCAGCGCCGGCGGTGGGCGCGTTCCTGGGTGCGCTGCTCTCCGGTTGGGTGTCGACGGTCATGAGGGTCGGGCGGGCGATCGTGCTCGCCGTGATCGCCTGGGGGCTGGCCATCACGGCCTTCGGGCTGGTCACGTTCTCGTTCCCGCTGGCCTTGCTGTTCCTCGCCCTGGCCGGCGCGGCCGACGTCTTCTCGGCGGTCTTTCGTTCGACCCTCGTCCAGCTCGAGACGCCGGACGCCCTGCGCGGGCGGATCATGTCGATCCACGGGTTGGTCGTGTCGGGTGGGCCACGGATCGGCGACATGGAAGCGGCCGGCGTCGCGGCGCTCGTCGGCCCGCAGGCCGCGGTCGTGTCGGGCGGGATCCTGTGCCTGCTCGGGGTCGTGGTCGTGGCGCGGCTCTTTCCCGAGCTGGCGGGTCACGTGATTTGCAGACGGCCGCCGGCTCTCGCGTAGGCGATGATCAAGGCGTCGCGCCCCGGCTTTGGCCGGCCGGTGTCCATTCGGCCACCCGCTTCACCTTCGACCTCCGGGCCATGATCGATCAGCCCTCGGTCCTGCCCGAGGGCTGATGGGGTCTCGGCGCGCCCGGGATCGCCGAGGATCCGTCGATTCGAGTGAATCAGCTCGGCGGCGCAGCCTCCGTGCGGCCGGCCCCAGCCTTCGCGCCGACGTAGTAGATGACCCCGGCCACGACGAAGCCGACGATGTACGCGAGATCGGCGAAATGGAGATAGTCCGAAGAGATGTTGTTGATCGGGATTCCGGGGAAGTTCTTCGCGATGTCGAAGCCGACCGACGATTGCTGGAACGGCAGCGACGCTACGAATCCCACGATCAGCGAGGCGATCGCGAGCGTTCCCGCTGGCAGCTTGGCGAAGTCCACGAGGCGCTGGACGTCCGCTCGGTGGCGCCTGAGAGACCAGTCGATCAGGATGACCGCGGCCCAGGGCGCGATCCAGTAGCTGATGAACAGCAGGTAGTTCTCGAACTTCACGAGGAAGTCGCCCGCATTCAGATACAGGGTGAAGAAGAACCCGAGGACGGCGACCGTGGCCGCCGAGTAGATCCGTGGGATCCGCAGGCCGGCCGCCTGCAGCGAGAGCGAGCCGGTGTAGTCGTTCATCGCGTTGACCGCGACCGTCCCGAGCCCGATCGCGACCATCGCGACCGCGGCGAGCAGCGTCCCCGGCCCCATGAGTGTGTTGATCGTGGTCACGGCGCCGCCGGCAGCCTGGTCTGCCACCAGCAGGCCCAGGATCTCGATCCAGCCCGCTGACAGGGTCAACCCAAGGACCGTCCACCAGAAGATCCGGCTGCGCGACGCATTCGTCGGCAGGTAGCGAGAGTAGTCCGAGGCATACAGACCCCATGCCAGGACGAAGCTCGCCGAGATCGCCGCCATGGTGATGAACGCCCCAAGCTGATCGAGCCCGCTGAACCCGTCAGCCCTGGCGATCCCAGTCCCGGCCTTGCCGGCGATCACGACCGTCAGGATGGCGAACATCACCCCGAGCACGATGGCCATGTACTTCTCGAAGGTGTGGATCGCCTCGTACCCGAGGATTCCCAGCAGGCCCTGGGCGATGACGATCACCAGAAGCGCCGCGATGAACGGCACCCCGGTGAGGAGCGAGATCGCGGCCGCTCCGAAGACCGAGTTGATCCCATCCCAGCCGATGCAGCTGATCCAATTCAACAGGCCCGGGACGACGATCGACTTGCCGTACGCGAGCCGGGCGAGCGGCATCTGGGCCATCCCGGTCGCGGGGCCCATCGTCGAGAGCGCCCCGACGATCAACGAACCGAGCACATTCCCGACGATGATCGCCAGGAGCCCGGAGACAAATCCGAGCTGGAGAAAGTCCGCCGCCACGAGCGTCCCGATGAAGAATGCGGCTGGAACGAGATTCGGCGAGAACCAGACCGTGAAGACCCGGTTGATCGAGCCATAACGCGCCGACTCCGGGATCGGGTCGATTCCGCGACCCTCGATCGATAGATCGCCCTCGTGGGTCGGCATCCCTTCGCGTGATAGTGCACCTGCGGTCATACCTTTACTCCTTCCCGTTGCCCTCGTTGTCCCTGGTGAATGAGATCTCGCGACTTGTGCCTCCCTGATGGACCACGCTCGTGGCCGGTTGGGTCTCGGCCACGATCCTGCCTTCGCGGACGACCCAGCGAGCGGCCGGCCGCAGCCGGATCGCCTCCGCCTCGTCCTCGCAGTCGAAGATCACGAAGTTCGCCGCTAGGCCCTCCTTCACGCCGTACTCCACCTCGGCCGCCCGGGCCGGATTCGTCGTCACCATCTCGTAGGCCCGATAGAGCTCCGAACGCCCGGTCATCTGGGCGACGTGGACCAGCATGGAGAGGGCGTCGAGCATCGAGCCGCGCCCCAGCGGGTACCAGGGATCCATGATCGAGTCGTGGCCGCAGGCCACGTTCACGCCGGCCGCATCGAGCTCCTTGACCCGGGTCATCCCTCGCCGCTTTGGATAGGTATCGAAGCGTCCCTGCAGGACGATGTTGTCGAGCGGATTGGCCACGATCGTCACGCCCGCCCGCTTCAGGATCTGCAGCAGCTTGAAGGCGTAGGCATCGTTGTAGCTGCCCATCGCGGTCGTGTGACCGGCGACGACCCGTCCCTCCATCCCGTCGCGCATGGTGCGGGCGGCGACGACCTCCAGGAAGCGGGAGTGCTCGTCATCGGTCTCGTCGCAGTGGAGATCGATCGGCTTTCCCGTCTCCCTGGCCAGATCGAACAGGAAATGGACCTCCTCGACGCCGTCCTCGCGGGTCCATTCGTAGTGGGGGATCCCGCCGATCACGTCGCAGCCGAGGCGCATCGCCTCGCGCATCAGCTCCTTGCCGTCCGGGAAGCTCATGATCCCGTCCTGCGGGAAGGCAATGAGGCGGAGGTCGACGACATCGCGCATCTCGTCGCGCAGCTCCAGGAGCGCCCGGAGTGCGACCAGGCCCGGGTCGCAGACATCGACGTGCGATCGGATCAGCCCG
>JAUSJS010000042.1 GCA_030647575.1 Candidatus Limnocylindrales bacterium
CAAGGGTCCGACGGGCGCGAAGAGCCCCATGCACAGTACCGGGATCGTGGTGAGCAGACCAGCAACGCTGGCCGAGAGATGGAGGTCGTCTCGGATCAGTGGCAGCAGTGGCCCGATCGCCAGGAGCTGCGGCCGCAGTGCCAGCGTCGCCAGGAAGAGCCCGGCCACGACCGTCAGCGGGACTCGAGCGGTCGCGATTGAGCCTTGAGACATCTGCGCAGGCTACCGGAGCCGCGGGAACACTACCGCCTGAATGCGCGCGACATCAAGCCTCGCGAGCGCCTCCGAGCCGCTATCGGGCGGCTGACCCACCATCGCCGGACTCCACGATCGTGGTGGGCGCGTTGTGGATCGCCGGGATCGACCCTAGGCGACCCGCCTGGTAGTCGGCGAAGGCCTGCATGACCTCCTCCCGGGTGTTCATCACGAACGGACCCATCCAGGCCACCGGCTCGCCGATCGGTCGGCCGCCGAGGAGCAGGACGTCCAGATTCGGGCTGCGGCTCTCCTGGATCGGAGCTGCGGCGATGGTCAGGGCGTTGCCCGGCCCGAAGACCGCAAGCTGACCGGTGGCGATCGGCCGTCCCTCGGCACCGACTGTCCCGTGGCCGGCGAGCACATAGGCCAGGGCGTTGTAGTCGGCGCGCCACGGGATGGAGAGCTGGGCGCCGGGACTCAGCGTGGCGTGGACCAGCGTCATCGGGCTGTAGGTCGTGCCCGGGCCCTGGTGCCCGGCGACATCGCCGGCGATCACGCGGACGAGCGCGCCCCCGTCACTCGATGAGACGAGCGCCACCTCGCCCGCCCGGAGGTCCTGGTAGCGCGGCGGGCTCCATTTGAGGGCGGCCGACAGATTGACCCACAGCTGGAACCCGTGGAACAGCCCGCCGCTGACGACCAGGGCCTCCGGCGGCTTCTCGATGTGCAGGATGCCGGCGCCGGCGGTCATCCACTGCGTGTCGCCGTTGGTGATGACTCCGCCCCCGCCATTCGAATCGCTGTGCTCGAAGGTGCCGTCGATCATGTAGGTGACGGTCTCGAAACCGCGATGGGGGTGCCATGGCGTGCCCTTCGGTTCACCCGGCGCGTACTCGACCTCGCCCATCTGATCGAGATGGACGAACGGGTCGAGGTCGGCCAGGTCGACGCCCGCGAAGGCGCGCCGGACCGGAAATCCCTCCCCTTCCAATCCGCGCGGCGCGATCGTGACGCTCCGAATGGGGCGCTGACGAGCGATGGCGGGATCCGGTTCCGGGATCCGCGGCAGGACGGTGATGTCATCGACGACGACGGCAGGCATTGGCGCTCCTTTTCATCGGCCACCATATCACGTCAGTAGTTGCGGGCGCAACGACCTGCCAGCAGTGTAGGCTCCGTGGATGGGAGACGACCCTGCCGAGACGCTCCGACCGGCGACTCCAGCGGAGGCCGGGGACGTCCGGGCGATGCATGCCGCCACGCGCGCCGCATGGGACGAGGCGGCCGAGCGCTACGAAGGTTGGCTCGCCGGCGCGATCGAGCTGATCCGATCGGGCGGGACGAACCTGTTCGGTGTCGAGGTCGAGCTGATTGGCGACCTGCACGGGCGCTGCCGGCGGGCGATCCATCTCCAGTGTGCCGGCGGCCGGGACACGCTGTCGCTCTGGAACCTTGGTGCGGAGGAGGTCGTCGGCGTCGACTTCAGCCCTCGGATGCTCGAGCTCGCGGCCCGCTTGACGGCCGCAACCGGCGCTCCGGCCCGCTGGGTCCTGTCCGACGTGCTGGACACCCCGCACGAGCTCGACGGGACGGCCGACCTCGTCTACACCGGTCGCGGCTCGCTGATGTGGCTGCAGGACCTCGACGCTTGGGCGGCGGGTATCGCCCGGCTCCTCTCCCCCACCGGCCGGTTCGTCCTGTTCGAGGGGCATCCGATCGAGTGGCTGTTCGACGCCAACGAGGACGGCCACTGGGTCGCCACCGACTACGACTACTTTGCCGGCCCCGAGGCGTCGAAGGGCTGGGCGCCCGAGTACATCGATCGTCTGTCGATCCCGGAGGCTGAACAGAGCTGGAAGTTCGCGCGGGCCTGGACGCTGGGTGAGGTCATTACGGCGCTCCTGGGCGCAAGCCTGCGCCTGGAGCGGGTCACCGAGCACCCGATCGACTGGTGGGGCGGCCACTCGGACGTGCGGCCCGAGGAGCGAGGCCGAGTGCCCCTGTCGTTCTCGGTCGTCGGCCGGCGCCAGGAATAGGGCGGGGGTCCTCGACCGACGGCAAGCCCTGCAAAGCGCCCGTTGCCGTTGCGCTCGACGAGCCTCGTCGCCACGATCGCGTGCCGGGCGATGGTGCCGTAGATGTGCGGGTACGGCGAGCCCGGATCGTCGTAGCGCCACGGGGCGTCGAGCGCGTTCAGGTCGAGCGTCAGGGCCACGAACGCCCTGGGATCGGCGGCGTGGTCCGCGGCCGCCCATACTTCGAGCGGGACGAGGTGGAACGTCTGCCGCATCAGGCCGGCGGCTGGTCCACCGAGACCCAGCGTCGATCCAGGGTGAGCTGGATGACCGTCGGGCGGTCCGCCGCCAGTGCGGCGCGAAGCGCTCCCTCGAACTCAGCGTCCTTCTCGACGCGAACCCCACGCGCCCCACAGGCCCTGGCAATCGCGGCAAAGTCGACCGGGCCCAGCTCGGTGCCGACACCGACCCCCGACCCTCGCCGCTCCTGCCACATGCGGATCGTGCCGTAGCGCTCGTTGTCGAAGAGCACGACGACGACCCGTGCGCCAACCCGGACCGCTGTTTCCAGCTCGGCCATGGTCATCCCAAGCCCGCCGTCGCCGACGAGCGCCACCACGGCCCGGTCGCGATGGACCAGCGAGGCTGCGATGGCCGCCGGCAGGCCGTAGCCCATCGCCCCGGACGTCGTGCCGAGAAACGTGCCCGGGCGCCGGAAGCGGAACCCGCGTCCCGCCCAGCCCGCGAAGTTGCCTGCGTCCGTCGTGAGGATGGCGTCGTCGGGGAGCACCCGTCGGAGCGTCGCGACCGTCCTGCCCGGATGCACGCCCGGCCCGTCCCACGGGTCGGCATCGACGACGCTCGACGCTTCCCAGGCGGCTCGATCCACGGCGTTGTTGGCCTGGCGTGCGGCGACGCGCTCGGCATCGAGAACCGCCCGACCGACGAGTCGCTCGTTGGCCGCCCGCAGGAAGGCCTTGGCATCACTCGCGACGGCGAGCTCCGGCGCCGGGAGGCCGCTCGGGCGGCCGGGCGCGAGATCGACGTGTGCCCAGCGCATGCCGGCTCGAGGAATGGTGTAGCCGTAGCTCGTGGCCTCGTTGAGCCGCGAGCCGATGACGAGGAGCGCGTCGGCGGCCTCGAGCCGCTCGAGCACGGATGGCGCAGCGCCGAGGCCGGCCATGCCGAGGTAGAGCGGGTGGTCGTTGGAGACGACGTCGGGGCGACGCCAGCTCGCGATGATCGGGACCTCCAAGAGCTCGGCGAAGCGGGTCAGCTCGGTCGAGGTCCGGGCGCGCAGGATGCCGGCCCCGGCCAGGATAACCGGGCGTCGGGCCGAGGCCAGCAGCTCGATCACCGCCCGGATCTCGTCGTCGGCGGCCCGCGGCAGGCTCAACCGCCCGCTCTCGGCCAGGGCGTCGCCTGGCATCGGCTCGTCGAGCAAATCCTCGGGGAGCGCGAGGAGCACCGGTCCCGGTCGCCCGCCGAGAGCCTGCCGGATCGCCTCGGTCATGGTCGCGGCGACATCGGCCGCGCTGTGCGGCTCGGCGGCCCACTTCGCGAGCCCACCCAGGGTGCCAACCTGATCGATCTCCTGGAACGCCTCCCGACCCAGCAGGGCGCGCTCGACCTGACCGACCGCGGCAAAGAACGGCGTCGAATTCTGGCGGGCCGTGTGGATCCCGATGGCCAGGTTCGTCCCGCCCACGGCGCGCGTCGCGAGGCAGACCGCCGGCCGGCCGGTCAGCTGGCCGTGCGCGTCGGCCATGAACGAAGCCGCGCCTTCGTGACGGGTCGCGATCACCCGGATGCCGGCGCCCTCGAAGGCATCGAGCAGGCCGAGGAACGATTCGCCCGGAACGGTGAACGCGTAGCGAACGCCGGCGCTCCGAAGCGCCTCGGCGATGAACCGACCGACGGTGCGCGGCCCACCGTCCGGCGCGGCCTCGACCGCCGGCTGAGCCTGGGCACCGGGCTCCGGCTCGGGCGCTACCTCGGACTCCTCGATGACGAGTGCCGCGACGTCCGATTCGCCGACCACCGCCTGGGGTGACGCGACCCCGACCTCCGATTCGAACTCAGGCCCGAACTCCGGCTCGGGCGGCAACACTCCGGCGTCCGCCACGTCCTGGTTCTGCGGCATCGGTCCGGACTCTGGCGCTGGTCCGGATTCTGGCGTTTCGGCGGTTGCCGTCTGGTCGGTCGGCTTGGGTTGGGCGTCGAGCTCGGTCATGGCGACGGCGCTCCTTCATCGGTCGTTCCCGGTCGGGGTTGCTCAGCGATAGTTCTCGAACTGGAGGGGGACGGGCTCATCGAGCTCGCGCAGTCGGGCGATGACTCGCTGCAGGTCGTCCCGGCTCTTGCCGGAGACGCGCACGGCATCGCCCTGGATCTGCGACTTGACCTTCGGGAACTCTTCCCGGATCAGCCTGGTCATGCGCTTGGCGACATCCTCGGACAGGCCGCGTCGCAGGCCGATGCGCTGGCGGACCTTGTTGCCGCCAGCCTCCTCGACCTTGCCCCAGTCGAAGATCTTGAGCGACAGGCCGCGCCGGATCGCCTTCGACTCGATGAGGTCCTTGATCGCGTTCGCGCGGTGCTCGTCGTTGGTGATCAGGATGAGCTCGTCCTTCGCCTGGGTCAGATCGACGGTCACGCCCTTGAAATCGAAGCGGGTGCCGGCCTCACGGCGAACCTGATCGAGCGCGTTGCGCAACTCCTGCTCGTCGAAGTCGCTGACGACGTCGAATGATTGGTCTCCGGCCATCGATCCTCCTCTCCTAGCCTCGTCCCTCGGGGCCGTACCTCGTCCACTCGCGGAAGCGGGCGATCCGGCCGTCCGGGGCGACCTCTGCCGTCATGAACCCAGCCATGCGAACGAAGCGGCCGGTCGCTCGCCTGGTGAAGGCCGCACGCCAGGCGGCGAGGACGGTCGTGCCCGAGACCCAGTGACGCTCCACGGTGAACTCGACGTCTCGTTGCGACGCGGAGACGTCCAGCAAGTATGCCCGCAGGGCGTTGTGGCCGACCAGCGGCACACCGAACGGGTCTTCATGGTACTCGGCATCGTCGCTGAAGATGGCCACCCAGGCATCGCCGTCGAGGTTCTCCCAGGCTCGTCGGTAGGCGGCGAGCAGGTCCCCCGCCGCCGCGTAGTCGATCATTGACGCTCTCCCAATCGCTCCAGCAGGCGCTCCGCGATGCGGTAGCTCCGGCCTCCGCCCATGACGAGCACGACGTCCCCAGCGCGGACCTCCTTCGCCAGCCGGTCTGCGGTCGCCTCGACGGAGCCCGGCGCAAAGATCGGGATCTCCGGGCGCCTGGCGGCGATCGCGCTGGCGAGCCCGCCCGGCGAGGCGATCGTGGTGTCCGGATCGCGTCCCGCCCAGATATCGGCGACAGCGACCGCGTCCGCGCCGGCGAGGACCTCGGCGAACGCGTCGAGCATGGCCGCAGTCCGCTGGAAGGTAAGCGGTTCGAAGGCAGCCCAGACGCGCCGGCCCGGCTCACGTTGGCGGACGGCGGCGAGCGTCTCGCGAATGGCCGTCGGGTGATGGCCGTAGTCGTCGTAGACCGTGACGCCCGCCGCCTCACCCTTGCGCTCCAGGCGGCGCCCGACGCCCGCGAACGAGCCGAGTCCGCGGGCGATGACCGCAGGCGCAAGCCCTAGCGCGGAGGCAGCGCCGGCGACCCCCAGCGCGTTGGCCGCATTGTGTCGGCCTGCGGTGATGAGACGAACCGGGATCGGGCCCGCCAGCGCATCCAGGCCATGGATTTCCAGGGTCGTGGAGGCCGGGTCCGTCGCCGTTACCCGCCCGAGCAGGGTGGCGGCTCGGGTGCCCGCGGCGCCGAACCGTTCAGCCATCGCGCGAGCGTACCCACCGAGGCGCTGCGGGGCCTGGTCGACCAGGGCATAGGCGATCACCGAGCCGGACCAGTCTGCGAGGCGCTCGACGACTGCGGCCACGCCCTCGTCGGCCACGTTCGCGACCAGCGTCGCGCCCGCCGGCGCGCGACGCAGCCAGCCCTCGAAGGTGTCGATCACCGCTGGCCGGTCGGCGAAGACGTCCGGGTGGTCCCATTCGGCGCTCGTCAGGATGGCCACGGTTGGCCGATACGGATCGAAGTTGCCGGCATATTCGTCGGCCTCCACGACGAACGCCGGTCCACTCCCCCAGCGGGCGGTCGCTGGGGGGCCGCCGGTCAGCGACGACGGCAGCAGCGCCCCGACGAACGCCGACGGGTCCGCCCCGGCACTCGCCAACACGTGGACCAGCCAGCCGGCCGTCGTGCTCTTCCCGTGCGTCCCGGCCACCCCCACCAGGGTTCGCCCGACCGCGGCGTCGGCCACAACCTGCTGCCAGGGCTCCAGCGGAATGCCTGCCCGACGGGCCGCGACGAGCTCGGGGTGATCCGGGTCGATGGCCGTGAGCGCCTTGGTGACAGCCAGGCGATCCGGCCGCGGCGACGCCGTGACATGGAGGGGCGAATGGCCCGGCTCGACGGCGATCCCCAGCGCCTCGAGCGCGACGGTATACGGCGACGGTCCGCGCATATCGCAAGCCGAAACGCTCGCACCGGCCCTTGCAGCCAGGAGCGCGGCCGCGCTGGCGCCCGCGCCCGCCGCGCCGACCACGTGGATTCGCTCGCCGGCCCGGATCGGTCGAGCGTCGCGGGCCGGCGCGAGGCCGGCACGAACCCGATCTGCCGAGGAGGTCACGCCGGATCCGCGATCGTTTCGATCCGCTCTAGGATGAGCTCGAGCAGCGCCTCGGCGCTGGCGCGCTTGTTGTCGGCTCGCGGACCGGACCAGAGGTAGCGGCGGACCTCGGTTCCGGCGCCGTCGGCCACCGCGACGTAGGTCAGGCCGACCGGCTTCTGCGGGCTGCCGCCGTCGGGGCCGGCGATCCCGGTGACGGCCGCCGCCAGGTCGGCACCGGTTCGCGCACGACCGCCGGCGGCCATGGCCATGGCGGTCTGGGCCGACACTGCGCCGTGGGCTGCCAGGACGTCCTCGGGCACCCCAACCAGGTCGCGCTTGAGCTGGTCCGAGTAGGTCACGAAGCCACCGAGATAGTAGGCGCTCGAGCCGGGCGTCTCGGTGATCAGGTGGCCGACGAGCCCGCCGGTGCACGATTCGACGGTCGCAAGGCGCACGCCACGCGCCAGGCACCGGTCGTGCAGGCGTGCCGCCAGGGCGACGAGCGGATCATCCGCCATGGCGCTTATCGACGCTGGGTCTTGACCGGCGGGTCCGGTGGGGCGAACAGCCAGGTCTCGGGGATGCCGGCACGCCCCAGCGCCCCCAACGGCGTGCCGTTCAGCGCGAAGTGGGTCACCCCGGACGAGCCCGACCGGACCTCGACCGACTCCTGGCCGGTGAACGTCAGGGTCTTGCCGTCGGCGATGACCGAACCGGCCGCCCCGAGCGCGGGATCGAGCTTGCCGTCGACCCAGACCTTCAGCCAGGCACGCCCGCCCTTGATCGTGACGACCAGGTTGACGCCCTTGTAGACGACGGTCACGTTGCGGGTCAGCGCCGCGGTCTTGCCCTGCGGGCTCGCCGCGGTGACCGTGATCGACCAGCGTCCGGCGGTCAGCTCATACGGCGTGCTGAACGAGCCGTCATCCGCGAGCACAACGGTCACGGGATCCGGCACGGCCGGTGGCTCCGGCGTGGCGCCGCCATCCACCCCGACCGGCGTGGATGGGCCGACATAGGTCGCGCTGACCACGACGGACGCGGCGTTGGTGGCCCGACCCGCGACGGGAATCGCGCCGTTCTCGAACGAGGTGCCCTCGGCCGGCTGGTCGACCGTGAGCGTCGGCGCCTCGATGACCAGGAACGGGACCGTGATGAACAGGCGGATCGTGTCCTCGGATCGCTTGCCGGTATCCGGGTCGATCGCGCTGACGTCGAACTGGTTCCGACCGCGGCGCAGCTCGACGTCAGAGGTCCAGTCGCCGTCCGGCCCGGCGCTGACCTGGTACGGGTCGCGGCCCGGTGTCGAGATGGAGACCGTGGCACCGGGCAGCGTCGACCCGCGGAGGGTGTAGCTGGTTGTCGATTCATCGACATCGATGACCGCCGAGGCCGGATCGGTCAGCGCGATCGACGGCGGCTTCGCGAAGCGCAGCACCTGGATGCCGAGGTACGCCCCGAACGCGAGGACGAAGACCGTCAGCAGCGCGACGACGACGATGCTCGGCGAGAAGGTCAGGCCTGGCCGCGGCGCGGCGATCGGCCGCGGGACGGCGATGACCGGCGCGGCGTCTCGCGCGTCGCCTCGCTCGCGGCGCCAATGGTCGAGGACCTCCTCGGGATCGAGCCCGAGGTAGAGCGCGTAGTTGCGCAGGAAGCCCCTGGTATAGACGGCGCCGGGCAGCTCCTTGTAGTCCCCGCGCTCGAGGGCCCCCAGGTAGCGTGCCCGGATCTTGGTATCGCGTTCGGCCCGATACAGATCGACGCCTTTGCGCTCCCGGGCGGCGTACAGCCGCTCGGGCAGGCTGGGCGCCGGATCGGCGGTCAGGCCTCGACCCGCATCCGAGCGATCGGCTCCGACCGCTCGCTTCAGCTGTTCCCGCGTCGTCATCCGTCATCCCCGTCGAGTCCATCGTCCGTACCGCCGGACGCCGTCGCCTCGTCGCGACGGAGGACCTGCCGGGCGTTCGAGCCGTCGAACGCGCCGATGTACCCGCGGGCCTCCAGCTGATCGATCATCCGGGCGGCTCGCGCATAGCCGACCTTGAGGCGACGCTGAAGGAGCGACGCGGAAGCGCGATCGTACTCCCGAATCACCTCGACGGCATCGGGCAGCAGGCGATCCGCCTCCTCATCGGTGAGATCGTCGGCAGATGCGGTTCCCTCGTCGCCGGTGTTGACGATCGCCACGTCGTAGTGCGGATCGTCGATCTGGGCCTTCCAGTGATCGACCACCCGGGCGATCTCCGCGTCGGACACGAACACACCCTGGAGCCGCATCGGGCGTGGCAGGTCGGACGGCTGGTAGAGCATGTCGCCCCGACCGATCAGATCCTCTGCGCCAGGCGTATCGAGGATGGTGCGAGAGTCGATCTGCGAAGCCATGGCAAAGGCGATCCGGCTCGGGAAGTTCGCCTTGATCAGGCCGGTCACGACGTTCACGCTCGGTCGCTGGGTGGCCAGGACCAAGTGGATCCCGGTGGCGCGGGCCTTCTGGGCGAGCCGGACGATCGGATCCTCGACCTTCTTGCCCTCGCGCATCATCAGGTCGGCGAGCTCGTCGATGATGATCACGATGTAGGGCATCCGGTCTTCCGGATCGACCCGGGTCTCGTTGAACACGCGGATGTTTCGAGCCGACGCCCCGGCCAGCCGCCGGTAGCGAGCCTCCATCTCATTGACCGCCCACTTGAGCGCAGCCTTGGCTCGTTCGGGTTCGGTGATGACCGGAACGAGCAGCTGGGGCAGGCCGTTGTAGGCGGCCAGCTCGACGCGCTTGAGGTCGATCAGGATCATCCGCACGTCGTCCGGCGTCGCTTCGCAAAGCAGGCTCGTGATCAGCGCGTTGACCATCACGCTCTTGCCAGAGCCGGTCGCCCCGGCTATCAGCAGGTGCGGCATCTTCGCCAGGTCGACGGCCTGGGCCTTGCCCGCGACGTCGCGCCCCAGGGCAAACGTCAGCGTCGATCCGGACGCCTTGACGTCGACCTCCTCGAGGATCCGGCGAAGGGCAACGACATTGAATTCCTTGTTCGGGATCTCGATCCCGACCGCGCTCTTGCCGGGGATCGGGGCCTCGATCCGCAGGGAACGGGCAGCCAGGGCCATGGCCAGGTCATCGGAGAGGCCCTCGATCCGGCTGACCTTCACGTCCGGAGCCGGCTGGACCTCGTACTGGGTCACGACCGGTCCGGCGTTGCGGGCGACGATCTTGGCCGGAATCCCGAACCCGGCCAGCTTCTTGACGATGATCTCCTCGTTGCGCTCATGGGCCGCGAGGTCGACGCCGGCACTGATCGGGATGGCGATGTCCTCGAGGATGGTGAGCGGCGGGAGGACATACTCGATCCGCTCCTTCGTCGGCGGCGAGTCGGAGCCGTCCGTCACGTCGTCGGGATCTCGAACGGGCCGGGTGGAGGCGATTAGGGTCGCGGAGACCGCCGTCCCACGTGCCGGCGCAAACGTCGACGAGGTCGGGCGCGGGCTCGGGATCGCCGCCGGGATGGAGGACTCGTCGCCGTCCCCCCAGACGCCGGTCTGGCCCGGGGACGGAGCCGCCGAGATCGGCCGGCCGGCGCCGCCCCCGGCCCGCCCATTCGAGGCGGCGTCGATGCCGGCGCTCGGACGGTCCGCTGCCGGCAAGCCTTCCACCGCTGTGCGGCGGAGTGCCTCGGCCGCCGTGGAACCCACCCAGCGAGCCGTGCCCACGGCCGGATGCAGCAGCTGACGCAGCGGGATGCCGAATCCGACGACCAATCCGAACGCCGCCAGGGCGATGAGCAGCACGAACGATCCCACGGGCGGGAACAGATCATTGAGCGTTCCGGCCAGGGCCCGACCGATCCGACCGCCCGAGATGCTCAGGACCTGGGCGGCGCCGACCAGCCCGGCGTATGTGATGGCCAATCCCAGCACCGTGATCCCCCAGCCGGAGCCCGGACGGCGGCCGGGCCCCCACTCCAGCCACCAGCCGCACGCGAGCAGGAAGAACGGCAGGAGCCAGCGCATCGTCCCGAACCAGGGCGCGAAGACGTCCGTCCACCAGCTGGTCAGGGTCCCCTGGCCGGGCAGCACGAGCGCGATCAGGGTCATCGCCCCGAGGACGAGCAGGATCAGCCCGAGGATGGATCGGACGACATCGGGCGTGAGCCGACCGGCGAACGGGCCCGATCGCCGTGCGCGTGTCGCGCGCGTCGAGGGCTTGCGGGTCGCCGCGCGGCGACGGGTCGCCACGCTAGACCTCGACGACGACCGGGAAGACCATCGGCCGTCGCTTCGTCTGCTCGTACAGATAGCGCGACACGCCGTCCTTGATCTGGGTCTTGAGCAGGGCGATCTCGCTGATGTGGTCGCCTGGCGTGTCGATCGCCTTGATCACCCGCTCGACCGCTTCTTCCATCAGGGGGTCGGCTTCGTTGAGGTGAACGAAGCCACGGGTGATGATCTCGGGCCGGCCGATGACGCTGCCGGTCTGCTTGTCGACCGTGACCACGATCATGAACATGCCGTCATTGGCCAGCGCGCGCCGGTCGCGCAGGACGATCTCACCGACCTCTCCGACCGACAACCCGTCGACGTAGACGTAGCCGGCCGTAACCGGGCTGGCGCGCCGGGCGCTGCCATCGGCGTACAGCTCGATGGGCGTGCCGTTCTCGATGATGAAGACGTTCTCCGGCGCGACGCCGGTCTCGATCGCCAGGCGCCCATGCTGGACCTGCATCCGGAACTCACCGTGGATCGGGATGAAGTGCTTCGGCTTGGTCAGCCCGAGCATCAGCTTCAGCTCTTCCTGGCTGGCGTGGCCCGAGACGTGGGCGCGCTTGATCGTGTGGTAGTAGACGTTCGCACCGGCCTTGAACAGGTTGTCGATCGTGCGCGAAACGTACTCCTCGTTGCCTGGAATCGGGCTGGCGCTGACGATGACCGTGTCGCCCGGCTGGATCTCGACGAAGCGATGGTCCCGGTTGGCCATCCGGGCGAGGCCGGCCATCGGCTCCCCCTGGGCGCCGGTCGTGGCGATGACCAGCTTGGCGTCCGGGTGATCCTTGATCTTGTCCTTGGACACGATCCGTGACGGGTCGTACTTGAGATACCCGAGGTCCGTGGCGATCCTGAAGTTCTGTTCCATGGACCGGCCGATGACCGAGACGCTCCGGTTCATGTCCGCGGCGGCATCGAGAACCTGCTGGATGCGGGCGATGTTGCTGGCGAAGGTGGCCACGATGACCCGGCCCTCGAGCGGCTCCATGATCTCGCGGAAGGCGTCGCCCACGGTCCGTTCGGACGGGGTGTAGCCCGGGTTCTCCGCGCGGGTCGAGTCGGAGAGCAGGCAGGCCACCCCTTCCTGCCCAAGCCGGGCCAGGATCGCGAAGTCGGAGAGCTTGCCGTCGACCGGCGTGTGATCGAACTTGAAGTCGCCGGTGTGCACGATCGTACCGACCGGGGTGCGGAGGGCGATTCCCATCGCATCCGGGATCGAATGGCCAACCCGGAACGGCAAGACGTGAAACGCCCCGATGTCGATCTCGTCCCCGGGCTCGAGCGCGATGAGCGGATTGTTGTGGAGCTTGTGCTCCTTGATCTTGTTGCCGAGGAGACCCCGCGCGAGGGTCGAGGCGTAGACCGGGACGCCCGGAAACTCAGGCAACACGTACGGCAACGCGCCGACATGGTCCTCATGGGCGTGGGTGATCAGGAACGCCTTGACCTTGGCGCGCCGCTCCTTCAGGTAGGTGATGTCGGGAATCACGAGGTCGATCCCGAACATCTCCTCGTCCGGGAACATCAGACCGCAGTCGATCACCACGATCTCGTCGCGATACTCGAAGACAAACATGTTCTTGCCGATCTCGCCCACCCCGCCGAGCGGGATGATGCGGAGCGGTTGATCGTCGACCGGAGCGATCCTCGTTCGAGCCATGGCTAGAAGAGCGTCAGCTGCGGGGCGGGGTCGTCGCCCGCTGATGGCGCCGCGGTCGCGGCCGGGCTCGCCGGTGCGGGTGACGGCGGTGCGGGCGACGGGTGCGACCCCGCCGTCTCGGCGAGCGTCCAGGGCGCCGGCTTCGGTTTTGCCGAAAGCGCCTCGACGATGGCCGCACTGGCATCCACCCCTTCGGGAACGGCGGTCGATGCGGCGGCGCGAACGGCCTCACGGCGCCGGCGCGCGTCGATGAGTGCCGCCGGGACGCCCGCGATGTCCGCGTAGCTCTCGACCTCGATCGCCGGCGTGCGCAGCCCCGCGGCCGGGTGGTACATCGCGAAAACCAGCGCGTCGCGAGCGCCGGTCTCCGGATCGACCGGCCGAACGGTCCCGTGGGCCTGGGAGACTCGAGCGCCGGGCATGAACCGCGCCATCGAGTGCCGTCCGAGGGTCACGATCACCGCCGGGTCGAGCACCTCGAGCTGCCGGCGCAGATAGGGCGCGCAGGCGGCGATCTCGTCGGGCTGCGGGTCGCGGTTGTCGGGCGGGCGGCACTTGACGATGTTGGTGATGAAAACCTCCTCGCGCCGCCAGCCGATCGACGCCAGCAGCTTGACCAGCAGGTCCCCGGCGCGCCCGATGAACGGACGCCCACCCCGGTCCTCGTTGAAGCCGGGCCCCTCGCCGACGAGCACGACCTCGGTTTCCGGATCACCCTCGCCCGGGACGGCCTTCGTCCGCGTTTCGTGGAGCCGGCATCTCGTGCACGCCAGGACCTCCGCGGCGATCGCTTCGAGCGCCTGCTGGCGCTCGACGTCGGTCACGCCGTGGCCTCGGCGACACTCGCGTCGCGGTACGGGCGGGCTCCTCGGGCGGACGCCGATTTGACCCAGCCTCGCGCCCGCAGGACTTCGGCCAGCTCGACCGCGTTGGTGGCGGCACCCTTGCGCAGGTTGTCCGAGACGACCCAGAAGGCCAGGCCGCGTTCGTCCTGGATTGAGACATCGCGTCGGATGCGCCCGACGAAGATCTCGTCGCGCCCGGCCGCCTCGGTCGCCAGCGGGTAGTCGTGCACGCTCGGATCGTCCTGGACGACCACGCCGGGCACCGCGGCGAACAGCTCTCGCGCCCGTTCCGGCGTGATCGGCTCGCGCGTTTCGACGTGGACCGCCTCCGAGTGGCTGACGAAGACCGGGATGCGCACCGCGGTACACGAGATCCGCAGATCCGGCAAGCTCAGGATCTTGCGGTTCTCGTTGACGACCTTCCACTCTTCCTTGGTGTAGCCGTTCGGCAGGAAGGCGTCGATCTCCGGTAGCGCGTTGAACGCGATCGGGTGGGGATAGACAATCGCCGTCTTGGGCTCGCCGCTGACGTGCGCCCGGATCTGGCCCTCGAGCTCGGCCAGCGCGTCCGCGCCGGTGCCCGAAACCGATTGATAGGTGTCGACGATGACCCGCTCGAGGCCGACCGTGTCGCGCAGGGCCATCAGCACGGGGGCGAGCTGCATCGTCGAGCAATTCGGATTGGCCACGATGCCGGGGTGGCCCTCCAGGTCGTCGGGGTTGACCTGCGAGACGACGAGCGGGACATTCGGGTCCATCCGCCAGGCGGACGAGTTGTCGATGACCGTGGCGCCCCTGGCGACGGCCGCGGGTGCCAGCTCCTTCGAGACGTCCGCGCCGACCGAGAAGAGCGCGATGTCGACGCCATCGAACGCCGCGGGCAGCGCCTCGCCGATCTCGAGGTTCTGGCCGTCGACGTAGACAGTCCGGCCGGCCGATCGCCCGGAGGCGAGCAGGCGCAGCTCACCGACCGGGAATTCCCGTTCGTTGAGGATCTGGATCATCGTCCGTCCGACGACGCCGGTGGCGCCCACGACGGCGACGGTGAGGGTTTGGCGGTTCATCCGGGACACGGCTCCGCTCGCTCAGTCGCTGGTACGGGCACGACCGGAGTATAGCAGCGGGCTTCCGGAGCCCGAGCCCGACGCTCTCGATGCCCGAGCCCGACGCCTTCGGGGCGGCTGGCCAAACGGAGGAGCCGCCGGTCGCCCGGCGGCTCCTCCCTGGTTGATCGCAACGCTTCCGGACGCTATGCCGGATCCTTGGCCAGGTGGCGCTGCATGGCCGCCTTGCGCGACAGGTTGACCCGGCCCTGCCGGTCGACCTCGGTCACGACGACCATCACCTCATCGCCGACGGATACGACGTCCTCGACGCTCGGCACGTGGTAGTCGGCAAGCTCACCGATCCGGACGAGGCCTTCCTTGCCGGGAAGGATCTCGACGAAGGCGCCGAAGCCCATGATCCGGGTGACCTTGCCGAGATAGAGTGCGCCGATCTCGACGTCACGGGTCAGGCTCTCGATCCACTGGATCGCCTTGCGCGAGTTCTCGCCGGAGACCGCTGCGATCTCGACGGTGCCGTCGTCCTCGACGTTGATCTCGGTCTGGGTCTCTTCCTGGATCTTGCGGATCATCGATCCGCCCTTGCCGATGATCTCGCGGATCTTCTCGGGGTTGATCTTGATCGAGATGATCCGCGGCGCGAAGTCGCTCATGGTCTCGCGCGCTTCCGGGATCACCTCGGCCATCTTGTCGAGGATCTCGAGACGGGCCGCCAGGGCTTGCTTGAGCCCGTCGCGGATGATCGCCTCGTTGATGCCCCGGACCTTGATGTCCATTTGCAGGGCGGTGATACCGTCCCGCGTGCCGGTCACCTTGAAGTCCATGTCACCGACCGAATCCTCCTTGCCGAGGATGTCGGTGAGGACCACGAAGCGGCCGCCCGGCTCACTGATCAGGCCCATCGCGGCGCCGGCGACGGGCGCCTTGATCGGCACGCCGGCGTCCATCAGGGCCAGGGTCGAGCCGCAGGTCGAGGCCATCGAGGTCGAACCGTTGGAGGTGACGCACTCCGACACGAGCCGGATCACGTAGGGGAAATCCTGCTGCGACGGCAAGACCGGAAGGAGGGCTCGCTCGGCCAGGTGCCCGTGGCCGATATCGCGCCGGCTGGGCCCGCGCATCATCTTGTTCTCGCCGGTGCTGTAGGGCGGGAAGTTGTAGTGGTGGAGGTAGCGCTTCTCCGTCTCCGGGCTGATCGTGTCGATCCGCTGGACGTCCGAGGACGAGCCGAGCGTGGCGACCGTCAGCGCCTGGGTCTCGCCGCGGGTGAACAGGCCGGAGCCGTGAGCGCGCGGGATCAGGCCGACTTCGACCGAGATCGGGCGAAGCTCGGTCAGGCCACGGCCGTCCATCCGGATCCCCTCTTCGAGGGTGAGCCGGCGCACGGTCTTCTTGTTGATCAGGCTGAACAGGCTCTTGCTGACCCGTGCCTGCCGGCGCGCGGATGCGAGCAGGGCGGCGGAGTCGCCATCGCCACGAATGGCCCGGATCGACGCCTCGATCCCCGCCTTCAGAGCGGCGATGCGGCCGGGCAGATCGTTGCCGAACCAGATCAGCAGGTTGGCGGTTGCCTCGGCATCGGGCGCCGCCCGGTGATTCTGGGCGAGCTCCAGCCCGAAGAAGTTGGACAGCGTCGGAAGCTTGTAGTTCTCGAGATCGGGGTAACCCTCGCGAGCGATCCCGAGCGTGTCCAGGTAACGCCCCTGCTCGAAGCGCGTCCCGTCACCGAGTGCCGCCTCGAAGAAGCCGAGGTCGAAGCCGACGTTGTGGCCAACGATCTGGGTGTCGCCGATGAACTTCAGCGCCTGCTGGGCGGCATCGGCCGGCTTGGGCGCCTTCTTGACATCCGCGTCGGTGATGCCGTGCATCTGGTTGCCGATGATCGGGCGACCGGGGTTGACCAGGCTCGACCAGCGGCCGGTGATCTTGCCGCCCTTGACCTTGACCACGGCGATCTCGACGAGGTCGGCCAGCTGCGGGTCCGTACCGGTGGTCTCGACGTCGAGCACCGCGAACTCCTTGCCGGCCGCCGCCGCTTCGGCGAAGTCCAGCACCGAGCCGGTGCCGGGCTCGAGGAACGGGATCCGCTTCGGCTTGCCGACCGCCTTCTGGAGCTCTTCCTGGACGTCGATCAGCGGCTGGATGGCGCGGTGTCCGAACAGGATGGCCTCGGCCATCACTGCTTCGGGCAGGAGGTTGGCCCCGGCCTCGACCATCATGATCGCGTCGCGGGTCCCCGAGACGATGAGGTCGAGCTCGGATTCCTTGAGCTCACTGTGGGTCGGGTTGACCACGAGCTCGCCACCGATCCGGCCGATGCGCACGGCACCGATCGGACCGAGGAACGGGATCTCACTGATGGCCAGCGCCGCCGAGCCGGCGATGGAGCCCAGGATGTCCGGGTTGTTCTCCTGGTCCGTCGAGAGCACGGTGATGACCACCTGGACGTCGTCCTTGTAGCCCTCGGGAAAGAGCGGGCGGATCGGGCGGTCGGTCAGGCGTGCGGCCAGGATCGCCGCTTCGGATGGACGCGCCTCGCGCTTGATGAACCCGCCGGGGATCTTGCCCGCGGCGTACATCCGCTCCTCGAAGTCGACGGTCAGCGGAAAGAAGTCGAGGCCGGGTCGCGGCTCCGATCGATTGGCGGTGCCGAGCACCATGGTGTCACCGTATCGGACGGTGACGGATCCGCCGGCGAGGCGTGCGAGCTTTCCGGTCTCGATGGTCAGCGTTCGACCACCGATCTGCGTCTCGAAAGTTTGAGACAAGGGAACCATTCCTCCTTGGTCGTGGAGGAGGCGACGACCCGCGGACAGGTCGGCCGACTGGGCCTATGGGCGTCGAACGCGATGGGACCCCGGGATTGCCCGGGGTCCGGGGCGGCGTCGCCTAGCGGCGGAGTCCGAGCCGTCCGATGACGACCCGGTAGCGCGCGCTGTCCTTCTTCATCAGGTAGGCGAGAAGGCGGCGGCGCTGGCCGACGAGCTTGAGGAGGCCGCGGCGCGAATGGTTGTCCTTGGGGAAGCCCTTGAGATGCCCCGTCAGCTCCTTGATCCGCCCTGTCAGGAGCGCGACCTGGACTTCCGGTGAACCGGTGTCACCTTCATTGGTGGCATACCCGGTGATGATCTCCTGCTTCTCTTCCCGCGCGAGCGGCACTCGTTCCTCCGAACACGAACTTCTCTTGTCTGACGTTCTCTATGACCGGCGGATGGTAGCAGGGTATCCACGATGCATCAACAGGGGCGCGGGCCGTGTCGACGGGGCGTGCCGCTGGCCGGGCGAAAACGGCGCAACAATCGTCCGTGGACTCCAAAGGCCGATCAAAGGGGTTGCGCGGCCCGTCACCGCCCGATTCGGCCGTTCGTCACGCTCAATCG
>JAUSJS010000043.1 GCA_030647575.1 Candidatus Limnocylindrales bacterium
CCCAGTGCACCAGCCCAGTACAGCTGCTTGACAGATAGGAGCTTGCGGTCATGCGAAAGAGGGCAGGCCGTGGCGGCCAATGTCAACAACGTGCCCGGTAATCACAGCAAGGCTCGGAGTTGCCGGTGACGTCATCATCCCGGCCAGCACGGGAATCTCGGGCGTTCGTCCCCGACCCATCGCGACATCGGTATTCACACCGCCCGGGCAGACGCTCGTGCACCGGACGCCGCGCTCGCGGAGCTCGTGATCGAGCGCGCGCGTCAGCCCCACTTGCGCGAACTTCGAGGCACAGTAGGCCGCCTCGAGGGGCAGCCCCCGGCGGCCGGCCTCGCTGGCGATCGTGACGATGTCGGCGGCGTCGCTCCCGAGGAGGTGCGGGAGGGCGGCGCGGACCGCGTACAGCGCGCCCTTCACGTTGACGTCGATCATTTCGTCGAGGTCGGAGATCGGGAGGTCCAGGAAGGGCCCATACGAGCCCACCCCGGCGTTCACGACGAGGATGTCGAGGCGCCCGAAGCGGTCGATCGTCGCCGCGACCATCGCCTCGAGGGATGCCGGGTCGCGCACATCGCAGCGTTGGGCAAGGGCGCCGTCGATCCCGGGATTGGCCCCGCTCCGGGAGGCGAGCGCGACCTGCGCCCCGGCGTCGGCGAGCGTCCGGCCGGTCGCGGCGCCGATGCCGCGACTCGCGCCGGTGATCAGGGCGACCCTGCCTTGCAGCAAGCTCATGGAGCGGCTCCTCGATTGCCTGTGCGACTGGTCCGACGTGGCGTGGGACGTCGACGCCGGCGCGACGGGTCACTGTCGTGGCGAGCCGGGCCGGTGGTCGGAACGGTCGTGTCCGCCGCAGGATGCGTTTCCGGCTTGACAGTGCCCGCTCCCATGCACGAGCCTAGCACAGGCATTTGCAAGAGAGGAACACAAACCAGTGATCATGGGTCGCGAAGAGGTCGGTCAGCGCAGCGAGACCGTGCGGCGGGCGAACCTGAGCGCCATCGTTCGCGAGCTCCACCTGCGTGGCCCAATCTCGCGCTCCGAGCTTGTTGCCTGGACCGGCCTGACCCGGAGCGCCATCCGCTCCCTGGTCGGCGACCTCGTGGCCGGCGACCTCGTGGCCGAGGAGGCCGCCGTCCGGCTCGGCACGCCCGGTCGACCCTCGCCGCTCGTGCGGCTGGTCGCGGAGAACGCCGTGGTGCTCGCCTTGGAGATCGCGGTCGATTCGCTGGCGGTCGCGACCGTCGGCCTCGGCGGCGACGTGCTCTGGCAGCGCCGCGTGGAGCGACTGCGCGGTCACTCGTTGCTCGAGGAGATCGTGAGCGACCTTGCCGACCTCGCAGCGTCCGCCCGGAGCCGGCGGCCGGCAGACGAGACGCCGATCGGCGTCGGCGTCGGCGTGGCCGGCATCGTGAGCCGGGTCGATGGGCTCGTGGCCTTCGCGCCCAACCTCGGCTGGATCGACGTCCCGCTCGGCGATCGACTAGCCGAGGCGCTCGACCTGCGCGTGCCGGTCGCCGTGGCCAATGAGGCGGACCTGGGCGCACTCGCCGAGTTCCGGCGCGGCGCGGCCCGCGGCGCTGACGACATCCTGTACGTGCACGGCGAGGTTGGCGTCGGCGGCGGCATCATCGTCGACGGCCGCCCGCTGTCCGGCATCGCCGGGTTCGGCGGCGAGATCGGGCACATGCCCATCAACCCGGCCGGGAGGGCGTGCCGCTGCGGCTCCGTCGGCTGCTGGGAAACGGAGGTCGGGGAGGGGGTGCTCCTGGCGCGCGCCGGCTACCCCGTCGATGGTGGCAGCGCGGCCGTCGATGCGGTCCTGGCGGACGCCGCGGCGGGTCGGCCGCAGGCCCTCGACGCCCTCCGCGAGGTCGGGCGCTGGCTCGGGATCGGGCTCGCCGGCCTCGTGAACGTCCTCAACCCGCGGCGGGTGGTCCTGGGCGGCCTGTTCTCCCTGATCCACCCGTTTGTCGCCGACCGTGTCGAGGAGGAGCTGGACCGGCGCGCGCTGGCCGCTCCACGTCGATTGGTGTCCGTGGTGCCGGCCACGCTGGGAGTGGATGCGCCGCTCCTCGGCGCGGCCGAGATGGCCTTCGACCCGCTGCTCGCCGACCCGGCCGCCTGGCTCGGCCCGCGCGGTGCGCTCGTCCAGCTCGAGAGCGCCTGATGTCGCCTGTCGTGCTCCTCGTCCTCGCGCTCCCGGTGGAGTAGGGCGACGGCGCGAGCACGTGATCGAAAACCCATTGCAGCCGTTGAGGAGGGTGTTAGCCTACGAGAGTTTCCGCGCCACCGGTGGACGTTCTGAGGAGGAGAAGTCTTCATGATTCTACGCAGAGTCGCGGCCCTCATGGCCGTAGCCGCGATGGTCTTCGCGGCATGCTCCAGCTCGGGCGCGACCACCGCGCCGAGCGCCGCAGCGGAGGCGTGCACCGTCGGCGTCTCCTGGAACAACTACCAGGAGGAGCGCTGGGCCAAGTGGGACGAGCCGGCGATGAAGGCGGCAATCGAGGCCGGGGGCGGGACGTACGCCTCCAATGACGCGAAGTCCTCGGCCGAGACACAGACGAGCAACGTCGAGAACCTGATCTCGCAGGGCGCCAAGGTCCTGATCATCCTGGCGCAGGATGGCACCGCCATCAAGTCGGCCGTGGCTAGCGCGATCAGCCAGGGAGTCCCGGTCATCGCCTATGACCGCCTGATCGAGGATCCCAAGGCCCTCTACATCACCTTCGACAACGTCGAGGTCGGGCGCATGGAGGCACGCGAGGTCTTCAAGGCGGTCCCGAAGGGCAACTACGTGATCATCAAGGGCAACTCGGCCGACGCCAACGCCGACTTCCTGCGAGGCGGCTACGAGGAGGTCATCGGCGCCGCGGTCAAGGCCGGTGACATCAAGATCGTGGGTGAGAGCTACACGGACAACTGGGACCCGGCGAATGCCCAGACCAACATGGAGCAGTTCCTGACGGCCGCCAACAACGACGTCGACGCCGTGCTCTCCGAGAACGACGGCATGGCCGGCGGCGTCGTCGCCGCGCTCGCGGCCCAGGGCCTCGATGGCAAGGTGCCGGTGTCCGGCCAGGACGGCGACCTCGCCGCCCTGAACCGGGTCGCGCTGGGCACACAGACCGTGTCCGTCTGGAAGGACGCGCGGGAGCTCGGGACGGCTGCCGGCAAGGCGGCCGTAGAGCTGTGCGCAGGGACCACGGTCGACAAGATCACCGGCGCCAAGCCGTTCGTCACCCCGGGTAACAACACGCTCAGCTCGATCCTGCTCGTTCCAATCCCGATCACCAAGGACAACTTGACCGTTGTCCTCGATGCCGGCTGGATCGCCAAGGACGTCCTCTGCAAGGACGTCACGGCCGGCTCGGTGGGCGGCTGCTAGACGGGGGTCATCGACCCATGTGAACCATGACGCGCCCTGCGCTTGCGGAACGCCGCGACGCAGGGCGCGTTCGCCTGTCCATCCACGACAGATGAGGCGCCACGATGGCTGAGGCTCCCGGCGTCCGACGCGACTCCGTCCAGCAGCCGGCCTCACGCACCATCCGGTCGCTGCTGGCATCAACCGAGGTTGATACACGACTCCTCGGCATGGTCGGCGCGCTCGCGGTCATCTGGATCGGCTTCGACCTCGCCTCCGGCGGCCTGTTCCTGACACCGCGCAACCTCTGGAATCTGTCAGTCCAGAGCGCGTCGATCGCGATCATGGCTACCGGCATGGTGCTGATCATCGTGTCGCGCAACATCGATCTGTCGGTCGGGTCGCTCCTCGGGTTCCTCGGCTACACCATGGCGATGGTCCAGGCGGTGTGGATCCCGACCGCCTTGGGGCTCGGGTTCAACCAGCCGTACACCTGGATTCTCGCTCTCCTCGTCGGGATGGCGATCGGCGCGGCCATCGGCGGCCTCCAGGGTTTCATCATCGCGTATGGGCGCGTGCCGTCGTTCATCGTTACCCTCGGCGGGTTCCTGGTCTGGCGCGGCCTGATCTTCCAGTACGCCCAGGGCCAGACGATCGCACCGATGGACGCGACCTACCAGCTCCTCGGCGGCGGGCCGACCGGGGCGCTCGGCGACGTGGGCAGCTGGGTCATCGCCGCGCTGGCGTGTGCCGGCATCGTCTACACGATCATCAATAGCCGCCGGCGTCGCCGCGAGTACGGGTTCCCGGTGCGCCCGACATGGGCGCTGGTGACGGTCATCGGCGCGAGCTGCGCGGCGGTCATCGGCGCGGTCTGGGTCTCGAACAATTACCTCTGGCCGCCAGCGCTCGCCACCCAGTTCGCACTGGATCGGGGGATCACCGAGCCGCCCGGCGGCCTGCAGATCCCGGTCGGCATCGCCTATCCGGTCCTCCTCATGATCGGGGTCGCGCTGGTCATGACGTTCATGGCCACCCGCCGTCGGTTCGGTCGCTACGTGTTCGCGATCGGCGGCAATCCGGACGCCGCCGAGCTCGGCGGCATCAACGTCCGCCGGACGATCACGCTGACCTACGTCGTCATGGGCATCCTCGTCGCGATCAGCGCCGCGGTCCAGACCGCGCGCCTCAACGCGGCCGTCACGAACCTGGGCGTGCAGAACGAGCTGGACGTTATCGCCGCGGCCGTGATCGGGGGCACCTCGTTCTCCGGCGGGATCGGCACCATCCCCGGAGCCGTGCTGGGCGCGGTCGTGATGCAGTCGCTGCGCTCGGGCATGGTCCTTCTGCGGGTCGACTCCCCTACCCAGGACATCGTCGTCGGCATCGTTCTCGTTGCCGCGGTCGGTCTCGACGCCGTCCTGCGGCGCCGGTCGGCCCGCTAGCCGCGGAGGGAGCGCGAAGATGAATGACGTCGCCCACACCCCGCTCGTCGAGATGCGGAACATTCGCGTGGCGTTCGGCGGCGTGCATGCCGTCGAGGACGTCAGCCTCGACCTGTACGCGGGCGAGGTCGTCGGACTGGTCGGCGGCAACGGCGCAGGCAAGTCCACGCTCATGCGCGCGCTGTCCGGCGCCCGTGCCCCGGATTCGGGGGAGATCGACATCGACGGACGCCTCGCCTCGATCTCGAACCCGCGCGACGCGAAGGCCTACGGCATCGAGACGATCTACCAGACGCTCGCCCTGGCGGACAACATCGATGCCGCAGCGAATCTGTTCCTGGGTCGCGAGCTGACCGACCGCGTCGGAACCCTCGATGACAGCGCCATGGAGTCGGCGACGCGGAAGGTGATGACCCGCCTGAACCCGAACTTCACCGCCTTCAAGAGGCCGGTAAAGTCGCTATCGGGCGGGCAGCGCCAGTCGGTGGCAATCGCCCGGGCCGTCCACTTCAACGCGCGGATCCTGATCATGGACGAGCCCACGGCGGCACTGGGCCCGGCCGAGACCGAACAGGTCCGCGACCTGATCCGGCAGCTGAAGCAGGAAGGGATCGGGATCTTCCTGGTCAGCCATGACATCCACGATGTGTTCGACCTGGCCGACCGGATCAGCGTCATGTACCACGGCCGGATCGTGGGCACGGTCAACAAGGATGACGTCACCATCGATGAGGTCCTGGGCATGATCATCCTCGGCAAGCCGCCCACCGAGGTGACGCAGAAGGAACTCGCCGAGCTCCACGGTTGAGGCCGTACGGGCGCTCCGCCGAGGGGCGCCGGCATCCGGCGTCGCGATGGGGTTGAAGGGCGTGGAGGTGTCGCGCGTGGTCGATCAGTTCTTCTCAGACGTGCCTGAGCCGATCGCCTTCGGCGGGCTCGAATCGAGCGACCCTCTGTCGTTCAAGGTCTACCAGCCTGACCGGCTGGTCCTGGGCAAACGGATGGAGGACCATCTCCGGATCGCGGTCTGCCTGTGGCATTCGTTCAACTGGCCGGGCTCCGACGTGTTCGGGACGGGAACGTTCGACCGACCATGGCTGGCGTCGGGCGTCGAACCGATGGCGGCGGCGCGGACCAAGCTCGACGCGGCGTTCGAGTTCATCGCCAAGCTGGGCGTCCCGTATTTCTGCTTCCACGATCGCGACGTTGCGCCGGAGGGCCGGACCTTCGCCGAGACCCGAGCGAACCTCGAGTCGGTGGTCGGGCAGATCGAGGCGCACATGGCCCGGACCGGGGCGAAGCTCCTGTGGGGGACCGCCAACCTGTTCAGCCATCCGCGCTACGCGGCGGGAGCCGCGACCAACCCCGATCCCGCGGTCTTCGCCTACGCGGCGGCCCAGGTGAAGCTGATGCTCGACGCCACGCAGCGGCTCGGCGGTCAGAACTACACGCTTTGGGGAGGACGAGAGGGCTACGAGACGCTGCTCAACACGGACCTCTCGCGTGAGGAGGCGCAGTTCGCCAGATTCCTGACCCTTGTCGCCGAGCACAAGCACAAGATCGGCTTCCGCGGCACGCTCCTCATCGAGCCGAAACCACAGGAGCCGACCAAGCACCAATACGACTACGACTGCGCGGCCGTGCACGGCTTCCTCGTCCGCCACGGTCTCGAGGGCGAATACCGGGTCAACATCGAGGCGAACCACGCCACCCTCGCCGGCCACAGCTTCCACCACGAGGTCGCCTACGCGGTCGCCAACGGGATCTTCGGGAGCATCGACGCCAACCGGGGCGACTACCAGAACGGCTGGGACACCGACCAGTTCCCGAACTCGGTCGACGAACTCGCGCTCGCGCTCTACGAGATCGTGCGGGCTGGCGGGTTCACGACCGGCGGCTTCAACTTCGACGCCAAGCTGCGCCGCCAGAGTCTGGCCCGGGCGGACCTGTTCCACGGCCATATCGGTGGGATCGACACCCTCGCCCGGGCGCTGCTGGTCGCGGCCGGCATGATCGAGCAGGGCGCCATCGAGCGGTTCCGCGAGCAGCGCTATGCGGGCTGGAGCGAAGGCCTGGGGGCCTCGATCCTGGCCGGCGACGTCTCCCTCGAAGGACTCGAGGCGCTGGTTGGTGACGGTGGCATCGAGCCACGGCCCGTCTCCGGCCGTCAGGAGCTGCTCGAGAACCTGGTCAACCAGGCGATCTGGGCCGCTGACAGGCCTGCTCCGAAGCAGAACTCCGGCGGCTGACGTCTCTCAGACAGCGACCGCCATCGTTGCCTCGGCGACGCCGAGCGCCCAGCTCCTTGCCCGGTCCTCTTCGAGCGCCTTTCAGGGCTCGGCATCGAGGAGGCCGAGGACGTTGCCCGAGCCGAGATCGCCGATGGTCAGCCCGCTCTGGCCCGGCTGGCGATCGAGCGCCGTATTCGCAAGGTGATCGGCTCGGCCACCGACCCCGGCACTGCCGTTCGCGGCGCGATCAAGGCGATCCTCAGCGGGGCGGATGACGACCTCGACGCGCGCTGGAGCCTGGTGGATCATCAGGGGCGTCGGCTCGAACAGCTCGACACCACGGACAAGCGGTAGCTCCACGGCGGTTTGCTGACACCCCACCGAGGTCGCCGATCCTCGCATCCAGTCTCCATCAGACTGCTACGGGTCGAGTCCTGGCCCGCAAGGCCGAATCAAACCCCAGCTTGAGCGTGAATGTTCCGCGATGACGCGCCTCGCGAGCTCGAACAAGGCCGTAAGAGTCTGAAGGGCGCCGATTTGCGAGGCCCAATCCGCGTTTAGCTGGTGGTGGCGGCTGCCTCGGGCTCGTCTCGCCGGTATGGGACGTTCACGACGACCGTATGAGGCCGGCCGAGGAGTGCGGCTCGCAGTCGCTTCGCAGACTGGTTGTAGAGCAGCCGCTCCCACCAACTTCGGGCCACGTACTCCGGGATCACGACGAAGGTGATCGGCGCGTCCTCGTCCGGCGGCCACGCCAGGTCGAGCACGTCCAGGTAGGCGAGCAGCGGCCCGATGAGCGCGCGGTAGGGTGACTCGACGATCACGAGCGGCACGTCCGGCAGCTGTCGTTCCCAGCGCTCCCTGATAAGCGCGGCCTCCGTCGGCTCGTCGGAAATCAGGACGGCCCGGACGTCCGATGCGATCGAGCGGCCGACATTGACCGCCTGAACGACCGCCCGGTTGAAGCCGGGGACCGGGACCACGACGCGCTCCTGGCGATGAGGCGGTGGGATGACGACGTCAGGTCTGACCTGGAGGTTCTGCGCCGAGGCGCGGTACTGGCGGTGGATGAACAGCATCGTCACCACGAGGATCGGGATGACGACCGCAACCAGCAGCGACGGCGGTGCCTTGGCAACCATCACGACAACGGCCACCGCAGCAGTGAGTGCGCAGCCGAATCCGTTAATGGCGATCCGCCAGTGCCAACCGGCGCTCCGCTCCCGGAGCCAGTGGCGGACCATGCCGCCCTGACTGATCGTGAACGAGATGAAGACCCCGACCGAATAGAGCGGGATCAGCGCCGTGGTATTGCCCTCGAACAGGACGAGGAGTCCGATCGCTATCAGGCTGAGGATCACGATTCCAGAGGTGAACGCGAGGCGGTCGCCCCGGAAGCTGAACTGGCGGGGCATGTAGCCGTCCTTCGCGAGGATTGCGGCCAGGCGAGGAAAGGCGTTGTACGACGTGTTCGCGGCGAGGAACAGGATCAGCGCCGTGGATGCCTGGAACAGGTAGAAGCCGATCGAGCCATCTCCGTAGATGACAGCTGCGACCTGGCTGACCACGGTCCTGGGGTGCGGCTCGTCGATCGCCACGATGCCGAAGGTGTACGCCACGAACGTGATCCCGATGAACAGCACGGCCAGGAGAACGGCGACCACGGTCAGGGTGGTGGCCGCGTTCTTCGGCTCCGGCGGCTTGAACGCGGGCACGCCGTTGGCGATCGCCTCCGTGCCCGTGAGTGCCACCGAGCCCGACGCGAACGCCCGGATGATCAACAGGACCCCGAGCGGTTGGAGCGGATCGCCCGCGCCGGGGAGCGGCGTTGGGGGGTCGGCGTGCTCGCCGCCCACCACGATCCGGAACACCCCGATCGCAATCATCAGGAGCGCCGAACCGACGAACAGGTACGTCGGGATCGCGAAGATGTTGCCTGACTCCCGGAGGCCTCGAAGATTGCCGAGGGTGATGAGGACGATCGCGGCAACGCCCATCACGATCCGCGCATCGGTGACCTCCGGGACGGCCGAGATGATCTGCGCGACCGCCGACGCGGTCGACACCGCGACGGTCATGATGTAGTCGACGAGGAGCGCACCTGCCGCCACGAGCGAGGCGAGGGTCGGGAGGTTTGCCCGGGCGACCGCATAGGCACCCCCGCCGGACGGATAGGCGTACCCGATCTGGCGGTAGCTCGTCGAGACGACGGCCAGCAGGAGCGCGATCGCTGCCGCGATTGGGAGGCTCAGGAAGAGCGCGCCGACGCCCGCAAGGACGAGGACCCGGAGGATCTCCTCCGTCGCATAGGCTGACGAGCTGATCGGGTCGGAGCTGAAGATCGCGAGGGCTTTCTTCTTCGGGAGGCGTTCCTCCATCTCCTCGTGGATCGAGAGTGGCCGCCCAAACAGGATCGAGCGCAGCCGAGCAATCGCGCGCCCCGTCCGCGTTCGAGGTCGCGAGGCCGCCTCCCTGGCGACGAGCTGGTTCGGCCCGGCGTATCTGAAGTACGTCGAATGCGGTCGCTCGACCCGGACGCGCTGGTCACCCGCCTTGCGACCCTGCAGTGGTCGTCTGCCTCCGATCACCCCGCGACCGGTCCGACGACGACGCGGATCGCACCCGTCTCGGGATCTCGCCCGAGCCTGAATTCGACGCCGGCGTCCTGGGCAACGACCAGACCGTCGGCGGCCACCACCTGCGGGTCTTCGAGGCCGGCGACCGTCACGCGAGTCGCCGCCCCCCGGACGACGAGCTCGATCGCGGCGACGATCTCGGCAAGGTCTCGTTCGTTCGCAGCAGCGGTCGCCACAGGCAGGCGGATCGGTTGGGGGATATCCACGCTCTGAACGTACGACTCGCTCCCAAGAGGAACGTGTCGCGGCGGCGTTGGCGGGGCTCAGCGCTGCCTCAGGATTTCGGCCGGTCGTCCAGCGGCGCCCGTTTCGTCACGCCTCACGCACGCGGTAGCCGACGCCAGGCTCGGTCACGATCAGATCGCGCAACGAACCACCTCGATCGGCGGCCGCCAGCTTCCGGCGAATCTGGCTCACGAACACGTGCACATAGTGGTCCTCGCCGCTGTACGCCTCGCCCCAGACGGCGCGCAGGAGACGACCGCGCGTCACGAGCCGGCCAGTGTGCGCAAGCAGCACCCTGAGTACCTCGAACTCGCGGGGCGTGAGGTCGACCCGCTGACCGCCGACGGTGACCTCATGACGGACGGCGTCAAGCACAAGCGAGCCCGCCGTGACCCTGCCCGCAGCGTCTGCGGCCGGGCCAGCCGCGCGCCGGAGGACGGCCCTCAAGCGCGCGTGGAGCTCGGCCATCCCGAAGGGCTTGGTGACGTAGTCGTCGGCGCCGAGTTCGAGGGCCTCGACCTTGGTCGTCTCGGCCCCACGTGCTGAGAGCACCAGGATTGGGGTGGCGGCCTCGCGGCGGAACCGCCGGATGAGGGCGGACCCGTCCATGTCCGGCAGCCCGAGGTCGAGCAGCACCGCGTCCGGACGACGGGACTCCCACCGGGCGAGGGCGGCAGAACCGTCCGAGACGTCATCGACGCGGTAGCCACGGGCGACGAGATCGCGGCGCAGGGCCTGTCGGGTCGCGTCATCGTCCTCGACCAGCAAGAGGGTTGGGCCTTCGATCGTATCGTTCGCCATCGGCCTACTCCGCGGCGAGTGCTGCCGGCACCTGCGCCAGACGAAGATCGATGTCGATGGCAAGGCCACCGAGCTCGCTCGGGCGGGCGGACACATGGCCGTCCATCGCCTCGACCAGTCCTCTGGCGACCGCCAGGCCGATCCCGATCCCGGCCCGCGAGCCCGACCCGGCCTGCGGCACGCGGTAGAACTTCTCGAACAGCCGGGGCAGCGCATCGGCTGGAACACCCGGCCCGGAGTCCTCCACTGTCACCCTGACCTGCTCGTCCGCGATCGCCGCAGTCGCGACCCTGATCCGAGTCCCTCGCGGCGTATGCCGAACGGCGTTGTCCACGACGTTCAACAGCGCTTCCTCGAGGAGGACCGGATCGCCACGGACGGCCGGCGCACCCCGAACCTCGATCTCGACGACTCGATCGGCGACGCGCTGCTCGACGTGCCCGACCACCCGATTCACGAGATCCTCGACATCGAGGACCTCGTTCGCCGCGCGCAGTGCACCGCCTTCGATTCGGCCGAGGTCCAGCAGGTTAGCGACGAGTTCGTTGAGACGCTCGGCCTCGCGGTCGATCGACGTCGCGCTCGCTCGGGCGTCCTCCGGGCTGAGATCGAGATCGGGATCCATCAGCGTCCCGGCGGACGCACGGATCGACGCAAGCGGTGTACGCAGGTCGTGAGAGACGGATTCGAGGAGCGCGCTCTTGAGCGCGTCGCTCTGCCGAGCGATCTCTGCCTGCCGTGCCTCCAGCGCGAGGTGGTCCTGGGCGAGTGCCTGACCCACCTGGTCGGCCGCGGCCGCGAGCAGTCGAGTTGCCGTCCGGTCCGGTTCGCCCGCGCTTCGACCGCGAAGGGCCCAGATCGATCCGAGGGTTGCGCCGCCGGCCTCGATGCGGATTCGGTAGTGCCGGTCCTCTGATGTCGCGACCCCGCGCCTTCCGGGCATGTCCCGGACCCTGGTCCATTTTGCCGCGGCCGGGCCGGGCGTTCGGTGGAGCACCGCGAAGGAGCCGGCCGATGGCGGGGGAGCTCCGTCTCCGCTGTCCGCAGCCACGCGTTCTCGCGCGTCGTCGGTTCCCAGGGCGAACCAGACTCGGTCCATCGCTGCCTCCTCCACCAGCGCATTCGCGATCGCCGGGAGGACCGCGTCGGTGGATTCGCGGATGGCAAGAGCCCTGATCACCTGGAAGAGCGCGCGGGCCTCGCGTTCGCGGGCGAGCGCGACGTCTGCCCGCCTGCGCTGGAGTGCCGTGAGCTGGCCGACAGTCACCGCGACGAACAGGAGCAACACGAGGCTGAGCCACTCGCCCGGATCGGCGACGGTCAGGGTGTGGAAGGGCTGGGTGAACAGGTAGTCGTACAGCAGGATCGAGGCGACGGCGGCCGCCACCGCGCCGGCGGTTCCGGCGGCGATCGCCGTCGCGACGACCGCCACGAGGTAGACGCTTGATGCATCGGGCACCTTCGCGAATCCCTCGAGCGCGGCGACGGCCAGCGTTGCGAGCCCCACGCCGACAACCCCGACGAGCAGTCGGAGGATTCTGGGTCCGTGGCGAATGGGCAGCACCGATCGATGGTACGGCGTCACGCCACGCGTCCCGTCACAGGACACGTCCCGCATCCGCGACCGATGAGTTCCCGGCCGATCCGGCGTCTAAGCTTAGGCACCACCCATTTCGTGAGTGCCG